>JAGQPD010000035.1 GCA_020426865.1 Planctomycetales bacterium | reverse complement strand
CAAATGTAATCGCTTGCGACCTCACTTACAGAAATCACAAGTTGTTCCGCCGCTGCGGATCAGCTAGCTCTATGTACGTCCCAAGCGCAACGGTTCGGCCCATTCATGGCCAATCCGGGCGAGAGTGCCAATGCGGCAGGACACGGCGGAGCGCTCCGGGTTGCATGTATCGACGCACGGCCCGATTCGCTCCGCCGATCCCAACGTAATGGCGTGCGACCTCTCTTCCGGAAATCACAAGTTGTTCCGCCGCTGGGGATCGGCTGGCGCTATGTAAGACATGGCGGGTCATCGACAATCTAATAAACCTCCAACGTCGAGAGTGTCGGACATGCGCGACTGGCGGTAATGCTTACGCGCACGGCATCCGTGGTTACGTCGGACGTACGAAGTATCCGGCGCGGTCCGATTGTTGTCCCCTTGGCGATCTCTTGCCAAATGCCATCGACACGAGCCTCAACGGTAAACGCTTCGATCCGTTGCCCCAGTTGAATATATTCCTGCAAACGCACGTGGCGGACCGGCAGTTTTTCGCCCAATTCGACGGTCACCTCGCAACTTCGCACGTCGTCGTCGGCGGCCCAGTACGAGTTACGGTCGCCGTCAATGAGTTTATCGGCACCGAACTGTGCAGCATTTCCGCGGACGTTGCTGGCGGTTGCGGTCTTATCGCGAGCCAGATCATGGGCGAAGGCGGCATCGAGTGCCGTTGTCAAGTCAAGTAATCGCTGGCAATCGATCTCATGGAAGCGGCCACGGCGATCCGGGGGAATGTTCAATAGCAAGTTGCAACCGTTGCCGACGCTGCTGTAGTAAATCTCCAGCAGTTTCTCCACCGACTTCACGCGTTGATCTTCCTTCGCATGGTAAAACCAACCCGGACGAATGGAGACGTCAACTTCGGCTGGCACCCAATCCGTGCCATCGCGTTGTCCTCCGCCAAGCGCACTGTTGTCGGCAATCCCTGGTGCAAATTCATCGCGTCTGAGCGTCGCCCAGTTCGTCGCACTACCGGCGCCGTTTTCATTGCCCACCCACCGCACATCAGGACCACCGTCGCTGAACATGATTGCCATCGGTTGCAATTGACGGACGATGCTCCAAGTGTTGGGCCAATCGTAGTAGGTGCTCCGGTCGATATGCCGAGTTTCGCGAGCGCCACCGTAGTAGCCATCGCCGCCATTGGCACCGTCGAACCACACTTCACAGATCTCACCGTAATTCGTTAGCAACTCGTGCATCTGTTGGCGATAGTATTCAATATATTCGGGTTTTCCGTACGCGGGATGATTGCGATCCCAGGGTGAAAGATAGACACCCATCCGAAGACCACGAGCTTTGCAGGCGGCAGCCAATTCCGCCAGAACATCGCCTTGGCCATTTTTCCAGGGGCTGTTCTTGACCGAGTGCTCGGTATATTTGCTGGGCCATAGACAGAATCCATCATGATGCTTGGCCGTAATGATCAACGCCTGCATCCCGGCCTTGCTGGCCACATCGGCCCATTGCATGGCGTCAAATTCGCTGGGGTTAAAGATCTCTGGATCCTCATCTCCATACCCCCACTCGCGGTCCGTAAATGTATTAAGCGTGAAATGTATGAAGCCATAGTACTCCATCTCATGCCAACGTAACTGACGCTCACTCGGCACCGGCCCAAACGGCTCGGGCGGCCCGGCAGCGATCGCCACCGCCGCATGGAACAAAACCAATGTCAATACTCGCCAGTGCATTTTTGCTCCTCCTCATGTGAAAAAAACCTCGTCATCCGCCCGAATATCACACGGCTGTCTCAGCTGTACGTCAACCAAGGAAACCGACCAGCTGGAGTCAGCTGGAGTCAGCTGGAGTACTATCCAGCTGGGGAACTTTCAAGGTCCGATCGTCTCCACAGAACGTTAACCGATTGACATCCAGCCGACAAGCATCGCACGAAGTGGACAACGGTGGCGATTTTGAAACCGTAGTGTAGCAGACGCCTAATCGCGCGATGGGATTTCGCCGGCGTTGCGAGTACTCAGGGCAGCCACGGTTGGGAGTGAGATATCGGCGCTGACGAATTCAACGTGGGCGTCGCCGAAAAGGAGCATGGCGATTCCGCTGTGGAAACTATAAATTTCATTGTCGTTTCGCGCGTTGATTGCGACGTTGCATCCACCGGCCGGTCCGCAACCTTCATCGTCGCCGTTTCCGCTGGCCCCGTCCAAGCTGAATGCGCCCTCGCTGTCGGCCCAACCGATTCCCTGGTCGTTGGCAAGTTCCGGGTGCAGTTGGCCGTTACGATAGATTTCGGGGCGCCCGGCGCATTCCACGACAGCCAACGTATGGGAACTGCCGTCGCGGATGTGTTTCATGGCCACGCGAGAATTGCGGTGCATGATACCGAAACGATTGTTGCCGTCGTATATCGACACGCTCAAATGGGGATTGATCGAGGCTGGCTGCACACCCATCAGGGCTTCGTAGTCCGTGGGTGCCAGTGGGTTGCTGAATGTCATTGCCGGACGTGGACCATGGGCAACAGCGGAAAGGATATCGTTGCGAATGGGGGTACTGGGACAGCGAAAGAGAGGGACGGGAACGGCGGCCACGACAAGGTTGGATCCCTCCCACCAGTTAAGTTGGGGATCGTAGATACTATGCAGCGCCGTTTGTTCGACGAACGGCAGGATAGTGGGACGCCAGCCGACGTATCTCCCTGCCGGGTTGCCCGGCCCCACGGTCGTCCAGCCCGAAGCCGGAAACACGCGATGTGCCGACTCGAAATTGATCAATGCGATACCGATCTGCCGGGCATTGCTTTGACAATTTGTACGCCTGGCCGCTTCGCGGGCCGAGTTAACCGCGGGCAGCAACAGGGCAACCAGGATGCCGATTATGGCGATCACTACCAGCAATTCGACCAGTGTAAAACCGTTGTGTTGCCGGTGCGACTGCCGCGACATGGCACGAATTCTCATCAGGAGTCAGAAAACAGGAGCTGTTAGTTGTGTTATAATCGGGAAGGCTGTTTTCGGCAAATTCTTGGCAGTAACATTCCGTGTCATGCCTTAAGAGGCCGTGAATTCGAACAAGGGGAAGTTGAGCGGATATGAAGCAAACAGGAATTGTTATATTCGTACTCTTGGTCATTGTGGGGATAGCGTCGGCCGTCTTCAGGTCAGGCTCCTCGGGGCCCAAATGGGCCAAGGAATTGAGCTCAACGAATCCTGTCGTTGTGGAAACTGCACGCGCAGAGTTGCTCGCTGGTGGCGAGCAGCGGCTAACGGAGATGCGACAGCTGCTGTCCGCCCCGGCTTCGGAGAAATGGGAACAGGACGCAGTGCAGCTGCGGGTGTTGGAGATTTTGCAGGAGTTGGGCCCGGCGGCACAATCGGCCGGGCCTGAAGTCGCCGCCTTGGTTGCCGACGGAATGCCTCATGTCGCGTCTGTGGCGGCACAGACGTTGCCGGCAATTGGGGCTCCGGCAGGGCTTGCCGTGCCCGTGATCACGCGGTCGATCCAGCGTGAACCCACGGTCGTGCCACTTCGTGCTTTGGCTGAGTATCACGAGGAAGCGGGAGAGACCGTGTCGCTGTTGATGGAAATCATGAATCGCCACGATCTCGATGTCGAAACGCGATGGAACGCGGTACGTACCATCGGCAAGATGCGTGAAGCGGGGGT
>JAGQPD010001080.1 GCA_020426865.1 Planctomycetales bacterium | reverse complement strand
TGGATCAAAAGCGAATACTGCCAATCTCCAGTATTCAAGAAGGCTGCTACGACATTCGCGACGTGGCATTGTCCGTACCGACCGTGGTCGGTCGTGACGGTGTGATCAGTTGCATTGAAGTCGGTCTGTGGCCAAAGGAAGTGCAAGCGCTGCGATCGAGCGGCAATGTGCTCCGACAAACCGTCAAGACCGTCCTGCAGCGAATCGGTGCGTAGCACTGACAACGTTTCGAAAAAGCACTGCTTTGGTTGCGATTGAACGAGCCGCAATTTGCGATCCGTGCCGCCGAACCAAATGGCTCCAGCCGTGTCCCGGGCAAATTCGTTCGGCCCGGCAATAGCCAAAACCGATACGGAGGCCAAGGCGGTAGGACACAGCGGAGCGATCCGGGGCGCATTGACTACGGCAATTGCCCGGCGACCCGGATTTCTTCTTGCCCGTAGCATGAGCGGGTCAGTGCGAATCGCTCCGCCGATCCCGGCGCAATCGCAGGCAACCCCAGTCCCGAAGGCTGTACGTTGTTCACGCGCGTAGGGATCGTCTGGAGCTATGTATATCTGGGCGGCATTCGATTAGGGAGAAGGATTTTTTCTGTTTTTCCGTGTCCGGTGGTGGAACTGGTCTGCAATTGACTTACAGAGCCGCAAGGAGGCAGGCAACTGGCCAGTCGAGAATTGCAGGATTTTGTGAGTATTCCGCCCATTTTTTCACCGAAACCAAGGAAAACCAATCATGTCGAAGCTCCACACGATCATCACCACGTTTGTTTTATCCAGCGCCGCGTTTTGGGCTCTGGCCGGCACCGCAGCCGCTCAGGGGCTGCCTCTAACCGATCAGCTGGGTGGCAGCGGCGGCGGGGGAAGTTATCGGCCGACAACTCCCACCTACGTTGTCCCGCCGCCGGTACCGCGTACGACTTCAATACCAACACAGCCGACCTATCAGTCGCGACCAACTGTCAATTGGCAGCCGATGGTCGGGCAGTTTCGCCGGAATGTGTTGCGGCAGTCGGGCGCGCAGATCTACGGCACCTATTTTTCGCGACAGGGAGGTGCCATGGTCCGAAACGACCTGTGGCGCAGCGGCTACAGTGGCACACGCGTCGTTCCACGGACTATTCCGTATCGGAACGCATTCGGACAGTATGCACCGCGAGTTGTCTACGACGTCTACTATCAGCCGTGAGGTCGCAATGCGTCGATCAACGCTGGGGTTATTTTCCTGGCAATTCCCAGATGGGATCAAACAACGCATCCTTGTTTGCTATCGCAGCGGCCTGGATGCGTTGCTTCAATAAACGACCCGGGCCGTCGTCTGGAACGTCGGTAAGAAACGCGTCCATTGCCTTGATGGCGGTGGCAAAGTCGGCCGCCTCAAAAGCCTGCATTGCGTCGTCAAAGCACGGACGATGCGCAATCCACGACAAGTCGCTATCAGCAGGAACAACCTGATACAGTCCGACGGGCGTGCGAATGTTAAGCAGTCGGACGGTGGCCACGCGCCGAGTGGCAAATCGATCGTCCAGCGCATGAGCGGTATCCTCGTGAACCAGACATCTCACATTGAAGAATTTCGTTGCCCCTTGAATACGGCTCGCCACATTCACCGTATTTCCGAGAGGACCATATTTGAACTTCTTCGTTGTACCGGTATTACCAACATGTGCCGCACCCGAGCAGATCCCGATTCCCAATCGCAATTCTTCTCCCACCGCGTCACGCCAGCGGGCGTCCATCTTTGGAATGTTGCGGACCATTGCCACAGCAGCCTGACAAGCGAGCATGGCGTGATTGGGTTGATCGTCGGGTGCGCCCCACATAGCCATCAATTCGTCACCAATATAATCAACCAACACACCGTTCGATTCCAACACCGGCAGCGACAATTCCCCCATCAAATCGCTGATCCACGACATCGTACGTTCCGATCCAAGTCGCTCGCTGATGCGACTGAAACCTCGCACATCGCAAAACAAGATCGATACGTCTGCATTGCGGCCTTCCAGCAATCGCGGGTTGGACTGCAGGTTGCGAGCCAACTCGGGAGTAAAGAACTGCTCAAACTGTACCTGAGCTTGCATTGCAGCGCGTTCCTTTTCGACGCGGGCCACACCGGCGGCTACGCCACAAGCCAGGACTTCCACCAACATCGCCTCGACTTCCGAAATCTGCGGCTGGCCCGACGACGATCCGGTTTGCCGGCGTTCGCCGTACAATGCACCGATGATCCTACCGTGGTGACTGAGAATCGGTGCAACGACGACCGCTTCAATACCAACCAGGCTGGCATTGGCCAAAGTTCGTACGGGCATTTGCCGAAGTGTCCGGCGCTCTTGCCGCAATTTACGCAACATGGTTTGGCTCGGCCCCCACGATTCGCCGAGCGGCTCGCGTTCGTACATCGCAGCGACCTGCCAGCCATCACCATCGAACGTCAAAGCCGCGGCGCGATCGAGGTCGACGATCTCAACCACGGCGCGCGCCGACTGAGTCAAAAAGTCGGGCGATGTTGCCGCACTTTGAAGCACGCCCATCGCGATCGACAACCATTCGATCAATTGCTTGCTGCCCAGCAACCCCTCGTCACCTTCAATCGAGCGACTGATCGGACGGGAGAACGGATCGGCGAACGCCGAAGGCGTGAGCGTCATATGGTTCAACGCCCGCACTTCAACCTGATCGTCATTCCAGTCAAACAACGATCGCTCGGTGACTTCAAAACCAAGATTGTCGACTTCTATTCGGATGGGAACTTCACAACTATGTACTTCACCAGAACGCAACTTGCCAAATCCCGCGATCTCCAAGGATCGCTTCTCACTCACATTCCGAATTTCGACCGAGGTCAGCGATTCGGGCGCGAGTTCGAAATGGCGGCGCGAGACACTTTTCCTGCCCAGCGGGGCAACGATCACGCGACGAATGGTGCCTTCGACGACGGACAGCGGCGGCGATTCACCCCGCATCTGTCGACCAAGCTCGATCTGCGAGTCGAACGGAACGACCAGTTCTCCAAAATCGGGCGAAGCAATGGCAACTTGGAAGGAAGGCAATTTCGTAGACCTGAATTTCGTAGACCTGAATTTCGTAGACCTGGTTGGAAAATCACGACATATCAGTAAAACATGGGACTAAGATGGAATTGGCGTGAGCTTACTCGCTGTCGAATTCTATATCAATCGCGGAACGCGTACCCGCCGAGAAAACGCAGAAAAAACGGGGAGTGCCACGTGCCAGACGAACTTTCGATCGAGCTTTTAGCACGCTATCGCCAGGGTGACAACGCAGCTGCCGACGCCTTGTTTGAGCGGTTTGCGTCGCGTTTGATTGCCCTGGCGCGAACTCGGATCTCACCCAAACTCGGTCGCCGAATCGACGCCGAAGATGTCGCTCAATCCGCCTTCCGAAGCTTCTTTGGTGCGGTCGACGAAGGCAAATTTGATATTTCCCAAAGTGGTGACCTCTGGCGACTGTTGACTGCAATTACCCTCAATAAGCTCCGTATGCAAGCCCGATACCACTTGGCCGACAAACGCGGTCTGGCTCGCGAAGAAAGCACCGCCAGCGGTGAAAACTGCTCGGGGTACGCACCCGAACAGTTGGCCCAGGACCCCTCACCGCAAGAGGCCGCCGCACTGGAGGAAATTGTCCAGAATGTCATGCTCACATTGGAGCCACTACAGCAACGGATGTTGGAACTCCGTTTGCAAGGCTATCAGATCGAAGAGATCAGCCAACAAGTCGAACGGTCCGAACGAACCGTCCGACGGCTCCTGGATCGAATCAAATCGGAACTGCAAACACAACTCAACGACGGATGAGGACCGGCACGATGTCATCCAACAATAACGACTTCCAGTCGACGATCGACGAGCAGCTCGACAAGTTCGACGCGGCATGGCACACGGCTGTGACACCGGACATCCACGACCATCTTCCCATGCCCTCGTCAATGCCCGATGCCCCCAGGAAGCGGCTACTCTTGGAATTAATCAAAATCGATCTCGAACATCGCTGGAAAAAATACTCCGAGGATCCGGCGACGATCGTTTCCCAGGAAGATCTCAACGTCGACGATACCGCGAATGAAAAGAGCGAGTGTTGGACACTGGAAGACTACGTACGTCGGTTTTCCGAACTGGGGTCACCACAAACACTGCCGGCCGAGGTAATCGCCGAAGAATATCGAGTGCGTTGTCGTTGGGGCGACTGCCCGAGCATCGACGACTATCGATCACGGTTTCCCTTGCAACAATCGCAATGGTGGCCGTTGCTCGACCAAATCACCACGGAACTCAAGAATCACGAGCAGCGTGCATCGCGGGCGGTGCATCCTGTCGATGCGCGCGAACTACCAGAAATGATTGGACGCTATCGCGTCTTGGGGCGAATTGATGCGGGCGGGCAGGCACAAGTGTTTCGGGCTGTTCACCCGACTCTACAAAATGAAGTGATCATCAAGCTCGGGCACCGATCGTTGTCACTGGGATCGGCCGAGCGGGATCGATTAGTTGCGGAAGGAAGACTGCTCGTCGAATTGAATCATCCCAATCTGGCACGGCTGTACGACTTGGACTTTCACGGTGATCGACCGTTCTTGGTCATGGACTACATCCGCGGTCGCAATTTACGTCAGTACGCGGCGGCAACTCGCTTGCCTGCCAAGGAGTCAGCACGAATCATCGACGCAATTGCTCATGCATTGCATGATGTCCATCAACGTGGCATCGTGCATCAGGACATTAAGCCAGCAAACATCCTGATTTCTGCCGACGGGACCCCACACCTGATTGATTTTGGATTGGCACGAGTAAGCGACGCCTGGAAAGGCGAAACTGATAAATCAACAGGTATCAGTGGAACGCTCCAGTA
>JAGQPD010001079.1 GCA_020426865.1 Planctomycetales bacterium | reverse complement strand
TCAATCTTCGTAAACTCGCCGCACCTGGCAACGCCCCTCCGGCGGTAACGGGGCCGCCGCCAGTATTCTATGATTTCACATCTCGCGTCACCGATGGCTCCCGGCGACCGCTTCGTTCTGCCTCGGACTGCGATCTCGCAAGATCGTAGAGGTACTCCGGAGCAAAGTCGGCTCCATTGGGCCAGGAAACCGTGTTTCCTTCCAGAGAAAACTGCCGAAAATAGTCTAGATCCCGAAGAGGTTCGAAAACTGGCCCATCGAGCGAACTCGAGAGATCAACCTCGCACGATAGACCATTGTTGAACCGAATGCATATTCGGTAATCCTCTACGTAATCGGCGTCGTCGACGTGAAGAAACATTAGACTACTCCAGCGGCGCAATTCGGTTGAGGGGATGCCTTTTTTGAGCACGCTCCCAGTTTTCTGCTAGTTCGGCTTCATGAAGTCCGTACCATTCTAACACGGCCGTCAATTCGCGCCGGGGAAATCGACCCTCGACAGTTCCGGCACCGATCTCAACGGTTATCTCATACTCCCCGTATTCGGCATGGAAGTGCGGCGGAGCGTGGTCGCGGTAGTACATTCGTATGATAATGCCGAGAAAGCGACTGATTTCAGGCATGAGGCGCACGAAGCCGTTCGTTGAAATGGTGTTCTAGTAACCGGCCGACGTATACCACTACCATTGTAGCCTTCACAAGACCGTCAGGGCTAAAATCGCCCTGGTGCGCGGCCGCTTCTCGATGGGCGGTCCCACTCGCCCATCAACGTTCCCTCGGGGAATTGCGTATGAACTCATCCTGCCGGACCCAAGGCCCCGGAAGCGGCCGCAGTCGAGCTTTGACGCTCCGGAGCCACACTCCGCCCCCGCGCCGATTTGCCCGGCACGAGTCACTATCGAAAGCTAATACACAACAGCTGCCTCACCCGTATCAGCCCCGGTAGTAAAGCCGCGGAACGGGCTAGTCAACCAATCTGCTGCTCCTGCCGGACAGGCCCGCGACGAACCCAAGGTACAACAACATGGTAATCTTGTTTTGCCATTCACGTCAATCTTCGTAAACTCGCCGCACCTGTCAACGCCCCTCTGCCGTTTCTCTGTTACCGTCCAGCGCCGGAATCCTACTCGTACCCGGCATCGCGGTATTCGTACTCGCTCGACGTCGGTCACACAGCGTTCAACATTCGGTTTGTCACCGGCGAAATCATCGAGCGCGACGATGCGGTATGCGGGGGGGCCTTCACTTATCCGTCGTGCCTTGCGGCGTTGCCGCGATACGGCTGGGACAGCCGTGGGACTTTGGCAGAAGGGTACCGATCACCCAGCGGCGGGAGCAGAAGTGTCCATACCGGAAACGGCCGATCCGCCGCTTGGGTGCATCGGATTGTTACGGCTGATTTCTGCCTTGCGCGTTGGTCGCGAAATGGTCTTCGTTCCTGAAGCCTCTTGTCGCTTTCGTGCAGCTTCAGCGATTGAATGAATATCTCCACCAGAAGCCATCGCAAGCCGTTCTCGTGTCGATCGAACTTCGTCAATAATTGGGTCGGTCATTTTAGATCTCCAGCATGTCAAACGGGGTGCAAATCAAAGGCGGCTCAATACCTCGATCTCGACAAGCGCGCTCGATTCTTGGACGGTGTTCGGGATTAGCAATATGCTTGCAGTTCCACGTCAAGAGAAATTGTACCCCATGAACCGCCGCCATGGAAATGTGAAATGCGTCGATACGAGCCTTGGGAGGTATCTGAAGCTCCATCGAAATGGCGTCCGCGAGTTGCTCGACCGCTTGATTCATGTCGAGTACGGGAATGTTTTTCAAGTAAATCCGCCTCTCGTCTGCTGCAGTTGGATCCCCCTGGTCACATTCGTCAAGTACGAATTGAGAAACAAAGATGTCGAAATCTGGTCGATGATCATCCCACCATTCACGCGTCGACAATTGGTTTGCCGCAACACGAACATCTCGGCTGTTCCGCATTGCTAAGTAACCAATGATGGTTGTCTCAAGATAGGCAGATCGTTTCATTCAGTTCCATCATTTTTCTGCCGTAACGAATAGGATCACGCGGGCGGGA
>JAGQPD010001078.1 GCA_020426865.1 Planctomycetales bacterium | reverse complement strand
GAGCTCCCAAGGAGAGTGCCTCACCCCAGGAAGCGGCAGTATTGACTTCGGTTAAGAGTGTCGCCTGGACATTGTGATTCGGGTTGAACGTGGGATCGTCCTGGTTGAATTCGCCAGCCCAGGCGATCGACTCCAAATCATGTTGAGCCATCTGGCCGTTGTTCTTTTGCATTTCCACACGAATGCGAACGGTTTCCGGCAGCTCCTGGATCGATGAAAACACCCATCCCCAGTGATAGGCCTTGCCATCAAGTTTCGTAGGTTGATCCATATCGCCACTCTTACGAAGCAGACGTTCAATCGTTGCATCACCGTCACCCGCCAAAAACTGAACCGACACAACCTGGTCACCAGCTTCGATTTCCGCACGGTCGGCGGGCGTGTTGGGAATGACCTTGGCCACCTTTGCCGGCAATTCGCAGGCGACGCCGATGGATTCCAACGAAACACGACCACTGATCAGTAGCGGCGGAACTTCGGGAACACCGGGAGTCACACGCAGGGCGACTTCGCCGCTACTACCTTCACGTTGCACTTTGAAGACAATCTCCTGTCCTGCTAAGTTGGCGATGCGGTCGGCGAGCGAAATTGGATCACCAACCGGTTGGTCGTTATACGATACGATTCGATCACCTTCCTTGAATCCGGCTTCTTCAGCCAACGATCCTTGTTGGATGGCGACAATTGGGCCGAGCTCCATGATCATGCCAAATCGCCGCCAAGGTTGTGGGGGCGCCGTGACATTTACGGTCTCATGGTTCACACCACTGTTGGTCGAATCGTCGAGTTTTCGCTCCACCTCCAGCTCGACATCCTTGTCATCGTATTCCGATAGCAACCCCATAAGTTGCGCATTGCTTGACACTTCATGGCGTTGGCCGCCAACGACGACCGCTGTCACGCGGTCGCCATCGTTTCCGACGAGCTTATTGGCGGTTTCGAACGGCATGGAGTCGGGTCCGACCAGTACCAGCGATTGGGGAATGGAAATTCCGATCGTACGATGTGACGTTCGTTCCATGACTCGCGAATTGGGGTTGATAGTAACCCAGCGGCGTGATTTGCCGTCGACGGACTCCACCAACAGGTCGACATCCTGGTTGTCATTGAGAAGATACATATGAGCGCGGAGGTCTTGCGTGAATCGCAAATGCTCGTTGGGTTCACCCTGCTTACCGATCTGCACGATTCGTTCGCCTGGTTTCAAACCGTGGACCCAGGCGGGATCACCGGGGATCGCCTGTCCGACGACGCAGGGCGTGTAGGAAACGCCCATGCGGTACGCGACGGTGGCAAAGACGACGGCAAAGATCAAGTTAAACGTGACACCGGCGGCAATGATCGCCATCCGCTGGACGACCGTTTTGGCCGGGAAACTTCGCGGATCCAATTCCCCCGGTTCGCCATCGTCCCCCGTCACGCGGATTCGTTCGGCTTCTGCTTCGGCATTGGCCGGATTGTCGTCCTGCCCCAGCATTTTAACATAACCACCAAGCGGGATGATGCCGATGCCATATTCGGTTTCCCCCCACTGTTTGCGAAACAACGCCGCAGGCAATTTCAGCGGGCCGATCTTGATCGGTACGTCAAAGCCGACATAAAACTTCTCGCATTTGACGCCGCACATCTTTGCAACAAGAAAGTGCCCTAATTCGTGCACGAAGATCACGAATCCCAGGCCGAACATGGCTTTGAAAACGCTGACCCAAAGTTGCGGATCGAGCCACATCGACTGTGTTGCTATCAGGTACAGACCCACCTTGTAACCTCCTGGCGAGCCCACGCATCGAGTTGCATCAAACGATGCAGCGTCGGTTGGGGCTCAAAATGATGTTGATTCAAAATCGAGCGGCACGCCGCCACGATCTCGGTAAATTTTAACTCACCTTGCAAGAAGCTGGCTACCGCAGCCTCGTTCGCCGCATTCAGGACCGCTCCCGCCGTACCACCTTGACGCGCAACTTCCGCGCCTAACGCCAAGGCCGGGAAGCGGTCGGGGTCGGGTGGCAAGAACTGCAGTTGATGGACGTCGGCCCAATCGATCCGCTCGGCCGGTCCCGACCAGCGTTCGGGATAGCTCAACGCGTATTGGATGGGCAACTTCATATCGGGTGGACTGAGCTGTGCGACGACAGACCCGTCAATGAATTCGACCATCGAGTGGACGACGGACTGCGGGTGCACGACAACAGAAATCTGTTCGGGAGACAGGTTGAATAACCAGCGAGCTTCGATGATTTCCAACGCCTTGTTCATCATCGTGGCGGAATCGACGGTGATCTTCGGTCCCATGTCCCACGTTGGATGATCGAGTGCCTGTTCGACAGTGACTTGTTCCAATTGCGTGTGGGTGAAATCTCGGAAAGGCCCACCGCTGGCAGTTAACACGACCCTACTGACATCGCCGCGTCTCCCAGCCGACAGTGACTGGAATACCGCACTGTGTTCGCTATCAACGGGTATTAATTGACCACCATACTGGGCAAGCAGGTCGTTGATCAGTGGCCCTGCCACGACCATCGTTTCCTTATTGGCCAGCGCCACACGCTTGCCGGCCTCCAATGCCGCCCAGGTGCTACGCAGCCCGGCACTGCCGACAATCGCTGAAACGACGGTGTCCACTTCCTCATGCCTGGCGACGGCTTCCAAGCTCTCCGGGCCACGAAGTAGCCGGGTGTGATTCGGCAGGGTCGACCAATCGAAGGATTCGGCATGTTGTGGGGAAGCGGCCACGAGGTACGCGGGCTGAAATTGCCGCGCTTGGTCAACCGCCTGTTGGAGCCGCGAATGGGCCGAAATGGCCCACAGCCGCGTTCGGTCCGAAGTGGCAGCAATCACCTCTAGTGCATTTCGCCCGATGCTTCCGGTCGAACCGAGCACAGCTACGTTTTGCCGACCAGTTGTCATCGCGACCATTTACCGTTCTTCTACACCGTTCTTCGAGACCGCTGCGAGCGACCACTGCGAGGTTGGACCGCCCCTGGTGTGCCAAACAACGTTGCTGGCAACAGTGGTTACGACGGTAACGGGCGAGTGGTTACGTGAGGGCGATCTGGCACTGCCCCCGATGCCGCATCGGAGCACAGCAAGTGACAGGCCTGCCGATTCTCAACTTGCTTGCCCCAGTCAAATTGTAAACCCCAGTCAAGTTGTAAACCCCAGCCAAATTGTAAAAATGTCGGGTAATAACGGCAAGCCGGATTATAGCAGATGATGCACGCAAAACCTGCCGGATGCGCAGACTTCGCGGGTGTCTTCGTGACAGGTCTCGCTATAATGAAACTTGAATTGCCTAAATGATCGGGCCGGATTACCCAAGGATATGGCCCGATCGTTGATTTGCCAAATGGACCGGCAGCAGCCGGATTTCATTGTTTCTTCGGAACAGACAACGGTACAACATCCATGAGCAACGATCGAAATCGCGGAAATCGACAGGGGGACAGCGGCGGGAATCGGAACAGTTCCGGCTACAGTTTTCTCCTCACGTTCATTGTGTTGGCCGTGGCGGTGATACTTGGGTTGTACATGTTGCCGAGCATGAACACCGACGAGATTTCCTACAATGACCTCCGCAAGTTAATTGAAAATAGCACGCGAGTCGTTACCGATGACGGCAAGATTCAGCTGGCTGACGGCAAGTCGGGCGAGATCGTGGTCCGTAGCGGCAAGCGGACGGTTCGCTATAGCGACCTCGCTCAGGTTCGGATTGGCGAAACGATTACCGGCAAAGTGACTCGCGAAATCCTGGATCCACCGGATGCCCGACAACCTCCGAAGGCCGATGTATCATTTCGCACGAACCAAGGCACCGAGGAATGGGCCGGACAGAAGTTGGCGGAATTGTTGGATCAACATAACATCCCGCGAAATTTCGCGGCCCCACCGAGCGTCTGGCGATCATGGCTGCCGATGTTCGTCATCAGTGGTCTGTTCATTGGACTGTTCCTGTTCATGCTCCGAAAGCTGGGCGGTGCCGGGTCGCCGATGGCGTTTGGCCGCAGTCGCGGTCGCCTGTACGCTCAAGAAGATCTTGGGGTATCGTTTGACGACGTGGCGGGCATTGACGAAGCCGTGGAGGAGGTCAAGGAGATCGTAGACTTCCTCAAATCACCGGACAAGTACCAGCGATTGGGTGGTCGCATTCCCAAGGGGGTGCTGTTGGTTGGTCCTCCTGGTACTGGAAAGACATTGTTGGCACGAGCGATTGCCGGTGAAGCTGGCGTGCCGTTCTTCAGTCTCTCGGGTTCCGACTTCGTGGAGATGTTCG
>JAGQPD010001077.1 GCA_020426865.1 Planctomycetales bacterium | reverse complement strand
ATCGTCCTGCCTACCCACCGGCATCTGGGAAAAGGCAGGATGATGGGGGGCAGGACGATGAAGGGACGACGGGTGGCAGTGAATATTTTTATCTTGCGATACCGGCATGACCCCGCGGAGTCCCTACAACGCAAACCAATTGCGATTTTTGTAATTGCCTGGTTCCCAGGACCTAATCAGTCCAATTTGACCACTCAGATGGCGGCTCGTTGTAGCTTCGCCAGTTTTGGGCCAACTAGGTTGGCCTTTCGGCCCGGGACTCATACAACCATCACGGTCGAAATCACACGAAGTTGATCTCCCAGTGACGCGAACACTTGGTCACGTGCTTGTGATAGTTGCTGATTTTTCGTTGGCGCGACACGACGTGTTGACCGTCTGGATTGTGAAGACGTCGCGAGATGCGTTGGATCGGATCGTTCGATGTTAGGTGCTGAGGCGGAGCGGGCGTTCGCATTGGCCGTGAGTTGCTCGGCCCATACGATTAGGTCGTTGTGGTCAACTTTGGCGTCGCCGGTGCCGTCGCCATCGGATAGGGCGGCATTGCCGACGATGCCAAAACCTCGCTGCCACACGAGCAGGTCGATGCCGTCTGAAGTGCCATTGCTGTTGAAGTCGCCAGTCGGCAGTGCGAACTGCGCATCTGTCAGTGCGCTCCATTGGCCGTTTCGCAGAACTCGTGCTTTCACGTGCAAGGCGGTCGAGACGGTGACATCCTGCGAAAATACTTGAGCGCTTTGTGCGTTGACAATTCCCCCCACAAGACGCGGGTCACTTCCGTCGAGCGTGAAGTAGATCGTGCCAGTGCCGGCGGCATTCGGATTGAGAAAGCTGAGTTGCGTGCCGGCGGCAACGATACCGCCGTGTTGGCGTTGTGAGTTGACCAGCAGTTCGGGGGCGTCGACGCTGGGGTAGAGTCCGTCGCTTCGCCATTGATTGAGTACGATATTGTGGCGATCTCGGAAGTAGGTGCCAAGCATATAATCCAGTTCATTCTGCCAATCGATGTCACGCGTTCTCGGCAACAACACGTGTTGGTCACCCCACCGAGCGGACTCACCAACTATCGCTTCGTAAACGCCGCCAGCAAGTTCAGCGAAACGAGCTGCGGGTACGTTCTCCTCGAGACGCTGCGGGTCATACTGAGGCTGCGTTGGACTGACATACAATGCCCCACCGTTAAACAAGTGTTCGTGGATGCGGTCGGCGAATTGCAGGCGGAATTCGTCGTAGTTCCGGAGGATCCCGAACAACTGAGCCGCCCCGGTGCTCTTGTTGATGTTGTTTTCCTGAATGCTTGTGCGCGAGCTGAGCGCCAGTGAGATTTCGCTGTCCCATGCAAAGAAATGGAACCCGTCGCTATCGACGCCGGATTTGCGGTTGGCGTACCAGTTCCGGTCGGGCCAATCGTTGTTGCCACCGTAGTGATTGAGAATCATATAGTCAATGTAGTTGGTGATGTCGACGAACTTCTCACGATTCACGTCGTTCGTGCCATCGGGCCGATTGCCTTGCAGCAGTTGATAGGCGGCGTTTTTTGAGGCTGAGTTGGTTGCCGAATTGACGGACTGCGCCATCGACAGCATCGTGTTGTAAGCGTTGATCGATCCCTCTTCCAAACCGTCGTGGCTGACCACATCGTACTCGGCCTTATCACCACCGAAATGTTCGGCTGCGAACGACGCATCCGGTCGTTCGCTCGGGTTGTACAATCCCCAGTATTGACCGTTCACATAGAGGTGTACAACGAAACCACGCGATGATTCGTGTCCCATGGCCGCTTGCGTGTCACGAAACCATTGATCACGCACATAGAGCGGATTCCCCTGCGCCCCATCCCAACCCCAACCGTCATTGAAATGGGGACGCAATACGACCGTATCGAATTCGGTGACACCATCGGAACCGAACAGCGGATATCGCAGTTTGCTATCGCCATATTGCGTCTTGAAGAGCAGCCGGAGGCCGTTTTTCTTGGACAGCGACCGAGATGCCGCACCGTGAATGCGTATTCCCGCGTCGATTTGAAACCCGGTACTGCCATCCGGAAAGATCAGTTCAGCCGAAGCGGCACGTTCCCAGTCAACTCCTTCACGAGTCACGTTGCTGTA
>JAGQPD010001076.1 GCA_020426865.1 Planctomycetales bacterium | reverse complement strand
TGCTGAAGCTGCGCAGCCCCATGCCGACCAGGAGTAGGAAGGCGCGGGGTTGCCCGGCCATTTCGCCACACAGCGTCACAGGAACCTGAGCATGATTGCAGGCATTGATCACTCCTCGGAGGACGCGTAGGACAGGAGCACTGAGAGGTTGGCAGAGATGGCTGACTTTCGGGTTGTCCCGATCGGCTGCCATCAGGTATTGGACGAGATCATTGGAGCCGATGGAAACGAAGTCGACCAGATCGAGCATCGAATCGATGGTAACGGCAGCGGCCGGGACTTCCAACATCATCCCGATAGGGATATCGGCATAGTCTTTCCGGCGCCGATCGAGATCGCGACAGGCCTTGGCGACCATCGTCCGCACTTTTTTGAGTTCCTCAACGGTGGTGATCATGGGGAACATCATGCGCACTTGTCCCCCCAATTTTTTGGCATGGTGTCCGGCGCGAAGGATCGCACGCACTTGCGTCCCGAAAAATTCCGGGTGTTCGAACGAAAGTCGAATGCTCCGCCAGCCCATGAAGGGATTGGCTTCCACATGTCCATGCCCCAGGTATGGCACTGTTTTGTCACCACCGATATCGAGCGTGCGGATGGTCACATTGTGGCCAGGACTGGCATCCACGATCTCTCGGTAAACCGACAGCTGTTCCTCTTCGTCGGGAACACTGGAGTGGGTCAGATACAAGTATTCGGTTCGATAGAGCCCCACGCCTGAAGCGCCCATTGCCTGAGCGGCCTGGGCATCGGCCACGTTGTTGATGTTCGCCAGCAGGCTGATTTCGGTCCCGTCGGAAAGGACGGCCGGACGTTCGCGGTTGGCGGCCAGTTGATCTTTCAACAAGAAGAACTCGCGTTCCAATTTTCGATAGGCTGCCAGCGACTCCGAGTCCGGGTTGATCAGTACGTGCCCATCGCGCCCGTCGACAACAACCATGTCACCATTTTGGACTTGGCGAAGAATCCCGCGAACGCCAGAAACAGCAGGGATACCACGGCTGCGAGCAATAATGGCGGCATGGCTGGTTTGACTGCCGGTTTCGGTGACAATGCCGTGCACATCGACATTGCCGAGAGCCACGGCCTGCGACGGTAACAGTTCGTCGGTCACAACAATCAATGGGCCGTGCATTTCGGGTGCCTGGTTGACTAGCACATCCGAGAGATGAACGCTGATGCGGACAACAACATCCCGCACATCCGTCAAGCGTTCTTTCAGGTACTGGTCGTCGGTGCGGGCAAAGAGGGCCGTGTATTCATTAAGCAGTCGTTGGAGTGCGGCGGCGGCATTCAGCCGATCGTTGACAATCCAGCCACGGATCTTCGTGCGGAACGTTGAATCTTGCAGAATGGATTGGTGGACGCCAAAAATCGCCGCCTCGGACGCCCCCACCTGCTTTTCGACCTTGACCCGCAAGGCTTCCAGATCCCGCCGCGTTAACTCGCAAGCGTTCTCGTACCGAGCCAGTTCCGCCGTTAGCTCGCGATCCTCCAATCGCTTCGTATTGGGATTGACAAAGATTTGATGCAAACAATAGGCCGTTCCGACCGCAACTCCCGGGGATACTGCAATACCACGACGCATGGCAACTCGATGACGCTATCGAAATAGTGCTGGCGAATCAGAAATATGAAAAACCACACCCCGCTAGGGGCCCGACCGGCAACCGAACTGCCGGCCGTAACCGTATCGGACCATGTAACTTACATCAACACAACCACACTGGCCAGCAGGTCCGATTCGCGGTTGAGGACCGCCCCCCAAACTGGTATATTGTCGGGTTTGCAATCGGACGGCAACCAATGCGTTTTAACCTCATTGACAAGATAACAGAGCTGCAACCGGGTGTCGCGGTCAAGGCGGTAAAGTGCCTCTCGTTGGCGGAAGAATACCTCAGCGATCACTTCCCCTTGTTCCCAGTCATGCCCGGCGTGCTGATGCTCGAAGCCATGTACCAGGGCAGTTCCTGGCTGCTTCGCTGTACGGACGAATTTGCCTACAGCATGGTCGTCATGAGCGAAGCCAAGAACGTGAAGTATGCCGATTTTGTCCGCCCCGGTCAAACGTTGGAGATCACCGCCGAAATTCAAAAGCGCGAAAATCATGCAACTACGCTCAAGGCCGCCGGTACCCTCGACGGTGCAACCGCCGTCAGCGGACGCCTGACGCTCGAGCATTACAATCTGGCCGATCGCGACGACAGCTTCGCGGAAACCGATCAATACCTGCGGGGTGCCATGCGAGCTCAATTCGAACGCCTGTATCGCCCCTACCTGTAACCGCTTGTTCGCTGACGACGCCTCCCC
The DNA here is from genome assembly GCA_020426865.1 of Planctomycetales bacterium. Classification (GTDB taxonomy): domain Bacteria; phylum Planctomycetota; class Planctomycetia; order Pirellulales; family Pirellulaceae; genus JAGQPD01. Next base: position 2,250 of record JAGQPD010001076.1, on the reverse strand, counting down.
TTGCGACAACTTCCGAATTCACCATAACACATAGAAACGCAGAAACACAATTCCCGTTCATTCACCCACAAGTTCGATTCGGCCATTTGATGGCGATCCTAAGTTGACGTACACTCATTAGCCACTAGGAGGACAGGAGATATATGGTTTCACAAGACGAAGTATTCCAGAAAGTGCAAGGGGCATTGGTGGACGCACTGGGCGTCGACGAAGAAGAAGTGACCGAGTCCGCGACGCTGGTTGGGGACTTAGGGGCCGAGTCGATTGACTTCCTCGACATCGTCTTTCGTTTAGAAAAGGCCTTCGGCATCGAAATTCCCCGGAGCGAACTATTCCCGGAAGACATTCTCACAAATTCCAAATTCGTGGACAACGGTAAGGTCACGGCCGTAGGCATCGCAGAACTCAAGAAGCGGATGCCGTTTGCCGATCTGTCGAAGTTCGAGTCCAATCCGGTCGTTCAAGAGTTCGGCAACTTGTTGACGGTCAGCGACATGTGTCGTTACGTCGCTGGGAAACTATCCGCGTAAAGGCAACAACGCGGCAGGTCCGACAAGGCAGGCGGCTTGCTGGGGAAACAAATGTTTGTTTTTTTCCACAGGTACTAGCGATGCGTTGGTTGTGGATCGATCGCTTTGTCGACTTCATTCGCGGGGAACGTGCCTCGGCAATCAAGAACGTCTCGGTTGCCGAGGAACAGCTGCAGGAATACTTCCCCGGCTACAGCATGATGCCGAACTCCTTGATTGTGGAGGGGGTCGGACAGGTCGGTGGACTACTCCTGTCCGAGTTATACGAGTTTGAAGCGCGCGTGGTCCTGGCCAAGATCTCTCGGACCAGGTTCTACTTCCCCGCCCGTCCCGGTGATTCACTTTTCTACCAAGCCGAACTGGACGGGATCACCCGTAACGGTGCACGAATGGTTGGGACAAGTCACTTGGGAGACCGCTTGCAGGGCGAGGTCGAAATGTTCCTGGCGATCCTGGATCATCGCACGAACGCTCACCCGCCGGCGCTCTTCGAACCGGCCTACCTCTTGCGAATGATGCGTGGCCTCGATCTTTATCGCGTCGGGCGCACGCCCGATGGCCAACCGCTGAACATTCCCGATCGGATGTTGGCCGCCGAACGCGCCCTGCATAACTCGCTGGAAAACAATTCATCGCTCCCTTCCGCTCCTTCAATTGACTGAGAATCTCGCATGACACGTAGACGCGTAGTTGTCACTGGCATGGGCGTTATTAACCCTCTCGGACACGATGTCGAGACGGTATGGAACGCTCTCCTGAATGGGCAATCCGGTGTCGACTACACAACCCTATTCGACGCCAGCCGCTTTCCGACGCGCATTAGCGCCGAGGTCAAACCGTGGGATATCTCCCAACACGTGGACGATCCGGAACTGTGGAATCGCCGCGGCCGCCACAGTCGCTTTGCCATCGGTGCCGCGGTCCAAGCCATGCGACAATCGGGCGCCCTGCAAACCGCCATCGATCCGACGCGCTTCGGAATCTACCTCGGCGCCGGTGAAGGTACGCAAGACTTCGAATCCTTCTCACAGATGATGATGGCCGCTCTCCAAGACGGTGAATTTGACATTCGCCAGTTCACTCGCAAAGGCCTGGAAGTCCTCGATCCACTCGTGGAACTGGAACAGGAACCGAGCATGCCCGCCGGTCACCTCGCCGCCTACTTCAACGCACAAGGGCCCAATGCCAACTGCCTGACCGCCTGTGCGGCTAGCAGCCAGGCCATCGGCGAAGCCACCGAAATCATTCGCCGTGGCGAAGCCGACGTGATGCTGTCCGGCGGCACCCATAGCATGATCCACCCTCTCGGTGTCACCGGCTTCAATCTGCTTACCGCCCTCTCGACCCGCAACGAAGAACCGACCAAGGCCTCGCGACCCTTCGATCGGCTCCGCGATGGATTCGTGTTGGGCGAAGGAGCCGGGATGCTGGTCCTCGAAGAACTCGAACGTGCCAAAGCCCGCGGCGCGATGATCCTCGGCGAAATCCTCGGCTACGGCTCCACCGCCGACGCCTATCGGATCACCGACATCCATCCCGAAGGACGCGGCGCAATCAGCTGCATGCGGATGGCCATCGACGACGCCGGACTCAATCCCAACTCTATCAACTACGTGAACGCCCACGGCACTAGCACCGCCGTCAACGATCGCGTCGAGACCGTCGCTTGTCATGCCGTGTTCGGGGACGATGCCCCCAATGTGCCAGTATCAAGTACGAA
>JAGQPD010001075.1 GCA_020426865.1 Planctomycetales bacterium | reverse complement strand
GGTCGCTGGGACACCAATTACAAACATGACCGTGCCGAGTGCGGCAATGGACCAACGATGGAGTCTTGTGTGGTGGGTAGACATAGCGCCCTCCTTCCCACGTTCGATGGCACATGAGATGTAGAAATATCCGAGCCCGTAACGTGCTCGGAAATCGTCTTCGCTGTTGTCGCTGGGCGACACCCAGACCAGTCATGACGGTGGAGTCATTTACGACAACGGCACTCCGCCGCAACTCACATACCGCTGGAATCGAGCGAGAATGTCACAGCCACCGAGTTGTCAAAAGAACTGCCGTCGCACGGCCGAAACGACGCGATTTGAGCAGTGATAAATTTCTCTTCTCGAGACATGGTCCATTTGTAATCGGCGAGTCAGACCGATGGAACGCGGGCGAAAACGGGCGAAAACGCGCTGTCGATGCGAGAACCGGCACAGCAATCACCGAATCTCACCGCTGCTACGAAGTTCTTTTCGATTGGTGTTCGACTCCATGTCAACTATGGAATCTGGGTTTGAAGCCACAGCTCCTCACATGCCTGGCTGGAACGAAAGAGCCCATCCATGATGGCGCTGGCGTCGGTTTCGGACCGTCGCATCGACGTGATCACATCTTCCCAGGCAAATGCTACTGTCCTCGGTTGGATGTCCTTCGAAACAATAAAGAACCGAATACCGCCACGCGGTCCATCGGCATCTGGCCCGGTCTCGCCATTGCTTGCTATGCGAAACGACTGATTCACAAGCGGTGTAAATGAACCGTGAGGGTACGCCTCGCCAATGCTGGGAGCAATCGCCACCGACGCGTCGTCGATAGGGATTGGCAACGAAAATCTCCGGCTGTGGCCGTAACCTCCGCCAACGCCGACGACCGGGCCTGAAAATGGTAACTCAAACTCTTGCAGCACCGCTTCTGCGCCGTTTTCATCGGGTCCCAGAATCTGAAAACCAGCCGGCTTGGGTTCCTTTGGTGTGATCGTGTCAAATCGGATCTCGTACACCTGATCGCCGCTTAATGTCACCGTCTGGAATTCCCAAGTCGACACATTTCTCTCGAACATGAACTGCGCCAATTCGTCACGCATTTGGGTCGACGTTTGTGCAAACCAAAGTTCATGCGTTCCAGCTGGCAGGTAGAAAAACGTGGCCGGCTGTAGTTGCGAATGGTCATGAAATATCTGGATACACACGATATGATCGCCCGACCGTACCACAAAATCGTCGCGATTGCGACAGTGTTCCAGCATCGAAAAGATCTGTGTCCGCTCGGTCTGAAACACTTCGGCAATTTCGCGCAATCGCTCCGCCGATTCTTTGTAGCGTGCGATTGTTCGCAATTGCTCGTCGTGGACGGCCTGATTTCCCCGCAGCATCTGTGCGTTTCGCTTGCTATTTCTCGCCGAACCGAGGTTAAAGATCAGCAACATCACGAATGCACCAATGCCCGACAGCCACATCACGAGGCGGAAAGATCGGGAAATGCTCGATGGTTGTGCGGCGCGAGTCATAGGTTCGTCATATGATTAGTTGTGCAACGGTGCTGAAGTTCGAATCAATTCACACGACAGTGTATATTCCGCAAATTGCGAAGTTCCTTCATCGATTGGTGACACGCTGCGGATCAATAGTTCGTTGCGGTCGGGCCGTAGCCAACCGTCTTCGACCCAGCTGCCCATCGCACCGTACTTTACGTCCTTGCTCAGCGCCCGCGTGTATTCCATCACGACGCGGTCCGTGCCGTCGACATTTAATGTGAACTCCGGTTGCTCGCCACCAATCCAAGTCGTAACGACATCGTACCGGCCGGGCTTGAGCGAAATGTAAGTCGCGGTCGTCGGGTGGAACGGCGAGGCATTGAGTATTTCCTTTGCTTTGTCGTCGGTTAGCGGGGGCAATTGCGGGTTGCGAAACATCTGGCAGCGGAATACCGCCAAGCGAATTTGATAGCTTTCATTGGGGTCGGCAGGAATATGCAAGCGAATATGTCGCCGATCGAACGCATCGTCGCTGACCGTCGGGACCATTTTTATACGCGGCATATCGCGCTCGTCGTCGTTGACGTCACCGTAACGGGAGCTGAGTGTTTGAAATCGATCCTGCGCGTGAGTAAACGTGGCGGAAGGGACGATCGCGGCATCGATCATTTGTTCGCAGGTTTTTTGCTTCGAGATTGCCAAATCAACCTCGGCCTGAATCTGATCGATCAATCGCCGCAAACGGTCGGATTCGACCGCCATCTGCAGGTTGCGTTGGCGTCGAGCGTGCAGCAGCGCCGCCATGGCCACCAACAACATCACAAACAGAATTGAACGTAGCGAGAATTGCAAAGGAAACCTCCTGGTTTCGATATCATGTCCTACGGCCGGTTTTGGATCAAGCCAGGCCGATCATTCTATAGGACCTGTTGTATTCCTCTGCGGACGAGCTAAGCAAGGAGGCGATACAGATATCGGGTGACGCTCAGTCCACAAGGAATTTGGTCAATACCTCGAACCACAAGGTAT
>JAGQPD010001074.1 GCA_020426865.1 Planctomycetales bacterium | reverse complement strand
CTTCCGGCAGCGGATAGGTCCCCTCTTGTTCGATCGGATTCTGTGTCGCCACGACAAAGAATGGCGGTGTCAACGAGTAGGTTTTGCGCCCCACTGTGATCTCGTATTCCTGCATCGCCTGCAACAACGCCGCTTGAGTTTTGGGAGGAGCACGATTGATTTCGTCGGCCAAGAGATAGTTGGCGAAAATCGGCCCAGGAAAGAACTCCAACTTGCGGCGTCCGGTTTCCGGATCCTCTTCAATGATGTCGGTCCCGGTAATGTCTGATGGCATCAGGTCAGGTGTAAATTGGATGCGGCTGAAATCCAGAGCCAACGCTCGCGCCATCGTGCGGGCAATCAATGTCTTGCCCAACCCCGGCACGCCCATCATCAGCGCGTGCCCTCGGCAGAGAAGTGCTACCAATAACAGATCGACTACCTCGTCTTGCCCTACCACAACTTTTGCGATCTCGCTTCGTAGCCTGTCGCGCGCTTCGGCCAATCGGGCCACCGCTTGAGCATCTACTTGTTTATCAGTGTTTTCCATGGTTTTGGCTTGTCGGTTTGAGGTATTCGGAATTCAGAACGACTCAGTCTATCGTTCTATCGATCAGTCGGTTCGCTATCATCGACGGCCGGCGCCGTTTGCGAAGGAAGTGTTGCCATGATCCCATCGGCGACGGCGCCATCGATGGCCTTTGTGTCCGGCTGCTCAACAGTCACGGTGTTGTCGGATCCTGACGGCGGGGATGCCGATGCGAAATATGACATGAGCGCGTCTACTTCACTGCCTGTGCCGTTGCCGTCATCGTCGAGCAATGCATGCTCGGTTGCTGTTCGCTGGTCTGCATCATAACGCTGCTGTACCAGCGTTGCCGTCCGCAGAAACAGCTCCAAAACGCTAAGCTGTCCGTCCTTGTTGCGGTCGGCTTCGGCCAGCGGTCCCATTAGAACTTCGGTCAAGACCTCTGGAAACTCCGTTTCGTTCGGTTCGGCCTCTGCCGACGTCGCTGTAACGACGACACGCCCCGGTTGGGAAAGATGTCGCAAAAACCACCCGGAATTCGCCGTCGTCGCCCAAATCACGACTCGCCGCGCCGGCAGACCTGCCAACAGCTCGGCGTACTCCACGTCGCGCAAGTCCGGTCCCGGAATGTGCAACCTCGCATGACTCCCGTCGTAGTCCGCATGCCCCAGGAAGAAGATCCATAGCTCGTCCTGCTCACTCATCCGTTCGGCGAGCGATCGGAACAACTGCATGATGTTATCACGTTTGGCGAACGTCAACGTTGGCTTGGGGGGCACATCCCATCCACAGGCGATGTGAATCTGCTCAGAGTTCCATCCGTTGGCTTCCAACCAGGTGTGCCACGCAGCAATGTATCGTTGGTAGCGAGCTTGATGGTCCGAATCTCCCGGCAGGCCGGCGATGATGATGGCGTGCCGCCGACTTTGAGCGACCTCTTGTGCCGCCAAGGGACTCGCCGCGACCGCACTGGCCAAAGCGACCGCGACCGCTAACGTGCCGCGCACGGTCGGCCACCAATTCTTTCGAAGAGTGAGCATATGCATCATATCGTGTTTGGAAGGTGGCGTGTTCATTGGTGACGGTCGTCTTGCTATCGGCGCAAGCGGCGAAGGAGCCATTCGGTTGTCACCAGGCTTAGCATGGTCAGCCACAGCAGTGGATGGTCCCACAGGGGAGTTCGATGGACGACTCGCATACCGGGTGTGGACTTCAAATCTTGTAGGATACGGGAAATATCGTAGGCATTCTGGAGTACTTCACCGCCTGTCATGTTGGCCAGAGTGGTGAGTGTTTCTGGCATGGCGTTGGGCGTGAGGAGCTCATCGGAGTCGTTGAGAATTTGCAGTGGGAATTCGCGACGAAGCACTTCTTCGCCTTGCATATGAGCCACGACGTCGAGCGTAGCGGTGGCGAGTGTGGAGGCTTCGTCTTCGGCGGACGGCGTGGGGATGGCCGCGATGATCGACCCGTGGTACTTGTTGTCGGTCGCGTTCAAGGTGGCCGTGGCGTCCGCCTGTGAGGGGGCGTTGCGTAAAGTCATGGAGACGTCATAAGTGTCGATCGGTTGAAAATCCTCATCGAGAGTTTCGACCGTCAACTGTATTTCGTCGCCGGGCCGATAAATCAGCTTGTCACTTTCGACGACCATCCGGCTTTGCCCGGCGACGGAGTTCTCGCTGAGCCACCGGACTACGTTGCGCCAGAATTTGCGGAAATAGCGATTGTCACCTTCTCCCCAGTGCTTTTCGAACGCCGATCCCCAGGCCTCGGTGGTGTCGGTCATCATGGCGAACGTGCGTCCTCGCCCATAGGATTGGCAGGCGAAAATCGGCGATTGTCCGATCGCGGTCAGAGGGCCGGCCGAAATGCCGAGTAAGGTTGCGGCTGGTTTGAGTCGTTCGGCGACGTTCGTGCCAAAGAACGGTGGTATCGCGCTGAGGATGAGATTGTTCTGATTGGGATCATCCACGATTCGCCAGATGGGATGCGTTCGTACGTCGTCCGGGATCTGCACGGAGAACTGTTGGTTTACAAATCCCTGTCCGACGCGGCCACCTCGCATGTCGATTGGAATCAATTGATCCCAAACCGTTTGGTCCCATCCGCCGGCACCGAAGCTAGTGTGGCCGCCAACCATCACGAACCCGCCACCGCGCTGGCGCACGAGTTCGGCGGTCCATTGCAGCTGATCAGGGGTGAATGCACCCTGCGAGATATCACTGCAAATCACGACATCGTATTCAAGCAGTTCCTTGCGAGTCGCGGGGAAGCCGCGATAGGGATCGCCAACTTTTGCCAATCGCGGCCGCGCAGCGTATTGATTGTCGACCAACAGTGATACACATTCGATCTTGGGGTCGTCGTGAAGCGCATCTTGAACATAACGGTACTCGCCGCCGTAGTTGGTTCCCTCCATGTAGAGCACGCGGATGCGCCGATCGGAAGGGAGCAGAGCAAAGGGGACCTCGTTGTTGCTTTCGATTGCCTCTTCGGCCTGCAATGGTACCGACAATACGAGCGGCCCAACGTTCGGGCTGGCGGTCACAACGATATCGTACGACTGTGACCCATCGCTAAGCGTGATCGGTAACTCAGCCACAGGTTCACGACTTGCCGATCGCTGCGGATAAACTTGCAGGCGAACCGGACGCCCTCCGTAACCATGGCTGCGAACCGTTACGTGTACCGGGACTTCGTCACCCCCTCTTGCGCCGCGCGGCACCACCAGTCGCTCGATCGCCACGTCCCCGCGAATGTCCTTGCTACCAACCGGCAACACATGGACCGCAATCCCTTGCTCAGCATAATCCCGTGCGATGCGGTCCAATTCTGCGGCATCACCCAACTGGCCATCCGAAACCACGATCATCGCTTGCGGCTTTTCCGGTAATAGGCCGGTCACGTCGCGCATCGCCGCTGCAAGCTGCGATCGATCGTCCTCGGCCCGCAGCTCCGCTAAACTAGGGACCGTATTGAATCGAGAACCAAACCGAAACAGCTTCAGCTCAGCTCCACTCGCCTGATCCAACAACGACTGGGCCGTCGCGATGTATTCCTTGGATTGCTGAAGCCGTGTCGCCGGTTGGTCGAGCCCCATACTGCGAGATGCGTCGATCAAGCAGGCGACTGGTGGTCTTCGGGGCGGCAATTGGACGGCGGATTCTCGGACAGGATTCAGCAAGACCAACAGCAGCAACCCCAATACGGCAGCCCGGGGCAAGAATAACACGATGCTACGCAGCGAATCCGAGATCGCCCAGCGGCGCGCCGCGTACAACGCGGCACCAATCGCCACAACCGCACCGATGTAGACTGCGGAGCTATACGGCACGGCCCAGTGCATTCGGTCAATGACTCCGCGTCAAACTACTATCATGGTTCGCCAACGAACCGCCCATCACACAACTACGCGCCGCAACCCCCCGCCACAACCTGCTTGCGACTACGTATCATACCCGATTGGACGTAGGGAAGTTTCGCAGCGTTCCGCCGACTTTCCCCGACGATCAATACCAGGCTGCCATCCGATT
>JAGQPD010001073.1 GCA_020426865.1 Planctomycetales bacterium | reverse complement strand
CAATCGCATCGACGGCGGGAAGTCGTACTTTTCGTTCACTCTGCTACCAGTGCAAATCGGCTCGGAGCTTGGCTCCATCTTGCTCCAGTTGTCTTACCACCTGTTCCACGGCATCGGATTTCTTATCGGGCAGCGTGATATAGACTTCGGCGTAGAGATCTCCTATCCCACCCTGAGCGTTGCGTACGCCGTGGCCTTTGACGCGAAGTCGTTTGTTGCTGGAGGTCCACGGCGGGATCTTCAGGGAGATGGTACCGTTGGGCGTGGGTAAATCGATCGTCGTGCCTTCGACGGCTTCGCGCAGCGTCAGCGGCACGCGAATTTCAAGGTTGTCGCCCTTGCGTTGGTAGACGGAATGGGGGACGACACGGACGGTAATCAAGATATCGCCAGAGGGTCCGCCGTTGGGCGATGGGTCGCCTTGTTCGCGAACACGTATTTTCTTGCCGTCCTCAATGCCGGCAGGAATTTTGACCGATAGACGTTCGACCTTTCCCCCCGGCCGTTGGACATTTAGGTGTGCCTCTCCCCCTTGGATCGACGTGACGAAGCTTACCGAAAGCGTATGCTTGATGTCGGCTCCCTTCTGCCGCCCTTGTGCCGCTCGGCTCTGTCCAGCCCGCCCCCGACCGCCACTGCCAAATGGTCCACCACCGGACCCGCGGGTGAATTGCTTGAAGATCTCCGTAAAGCCACCGGTCCCGACGTCATCCCCAAAACGCTGACCAAAAATATCGCTAAAATCAATATCCTCGGAACTAGTCCCCCAGCCATAATTTCCAGCTCCGCCTTTGCCCGGGCCACCCGGTCCCCGCCCCCCACCGGGTCCCCCCCCTGCCGATTCGCCTTTGCTTCCGTAGCGATCGTACATTTCTCGTTTTTTCGCATCGCTCAGTACCTCGTAGGCCCGCTAGACGGCTTGGAACTTTTCCTTGGCCTTTTTGTCGTCGGGATTCAAATCGGGGTGGAATTTTCGGGCCATTTCTCGATAGGCCTTCTGGATTTCCGCCTCCGAGGCCGTGCGTGGTACCCCCAACACCTTGTAGTAGTCTTCTGACATATCGTTCCGATTTCGATCGATTCCCAATCGTTTGATGGTTCGCAAGAGCGAGTTCTAGGCCCGAGGACACTATCGTCTTCAATTCTCTCAATTCTCTCAATTCTAGAGATTTCGCCGCCATCGATTCAAGCCGCCTGGATGGTATGCCATGTTAGAATAGTTGGAAACGCATTCCCCATCACCCGTCGTCCCATCGGATTGGCCGGAACCTGCATGCCTTTTGACTTGTCCCATGTCCGATTCGCGTGCTGTTGGCCGGCGATCATCGCCCTGAGTTTGCTGATCTGTTGCGCGCCGAAGGCAGCACGAGGTGCGAGTGGAGAGCTGGAAATTCGCACCGTTGACAAGGAGTCGGGGGACCTCATCGCAACTCGTATTCAGGTTACAACTCCCCGCGGACGACCGTTACGGCCAAGCGGGGTACCGGTTCTTGCCGATCACTTTGTCTGCCCCGGATCGATGCGGCTGAAGTTACCGACCGGTCATTACACCTTCGAAATTGAGCGTGGGCCGGAGTATCGTATACGCATGGGACAATTTGACATCGAGCCGGGCGCGGCGGACTCCAAAACATTCGAGATGATTCGCATCACCGAAATGCGCAAAAAGAACTGGTGGTCGGGCGATCTGCACGTACAACGGCGCCCCGACGACATGGAATTGTTGATGAAGGCCGAGGACTTGGATGTGGCAAATCTGGTGACGTGGTCCAACGCAGAACAGCCGCCATCGATTTCCGGATCCCTGCTACGGCAAACCGACGACAATCGCTTTTGGCATCAACTGGGTGGTGTCGACCAGCGCAAAGGCGGACCGTTGCGGATCATGGGGCTGTCCCAAGTGTTGCCGGTCGAATCGACTTCAAGCGAATACCCATCGTCGTTGTACTGGATCAACGGCATTTACGCCTCATCCAACAACGCCACAAGTGACGCCGTTGAGCCATCCGCAGATGGCGACGATCATCCCTCCTGCATTGTCGATGCCGGCCAGCTCAATGCGCGGGACATGCCGATGTGGGTTGCCAGTAATCACCTGGACACCGTGTGTTTGTTGGACAGCAATCTCCGCGTTGGAGGCGACAACAAAGCGACCATTATCGGTCAGCCGCCGGATGCCAATTTATTCCCACCACCTTTAGGACATGGCTTGTGGTCGCAGCATATCTATTATCAATTACTGGAGGCGGGGATCCGCGTTCCTCCGTCGGCCGCCAGCGGTTCAGGCAGTGTCCCCAATCCCGTCGGGTACAATCGCGTGTACGTATTCATCGACGGACCATTCAGCTTTTCGGCTTGGTGTGACGGCCTGCGTGCCGGGCGAGTGATTGTGACCAACGGTCCGCTGTTGATTCCGACGGTCAACGACATGCTCCCTGGCCACGTCTTCCGCGGCTATCCCAACGAAACGGTTTCACTCGATATTGCCTTGACGTTGCATACTCGCGAAACGATTGAATATTTGGAAGTCATCAAAAACGGAGTGGTGCACGAGCACGTGAAATTGGACGACTGGGCCAAACGAGGCGGCAAGCTTCAACTGGTGGAATTTCAATCGAGCGGTTGGCTGTTGATCCGAGCGGTGACGAACAACCAGGAATCGTTGCGGTACGTGACGACCGCTCCCTATTACGTGGAGTTCCCGGAAGCGCCGCGGATCAGCCGTTCGGCCTGTCAGTTTTTTCTCGACTGGGTGTACGAACGAGCAAAGACGATTGAGATCAGCGACCCGCAGCAGCGGACCAGTGTCTGGACGGATCACCGTCAAGCACGCGATTTTTGGCGGTCACGTCTACAGCACGCGAACGTGGACTAGGCTTCCACGATGCCTCCCCGATGGACAGCATCCCCAGTTTTCGCTAGAAACTTTGGAAGAAGTACCATTCCAGCAAAACAATAGTGGAAGCGACCAGGTGACACGCAACAGTTCTAGGCAAGCACGTCCGAAGTACGGCGTGCGGGAAATCGTCGTACTGCTGGCGATCCTCGGCGCGATCGCACTATACAAGCACTATACGGGCCAGCCATTCCTGGACGATCCCAGGGACCGCAACGTCGCCATCGACGATACGAAAGGTCGCGAATCTTCCACGCAGACCGCCGAAACTCTTACGGTCGATGGCTCCGCGCAGCTGGAACAAGGCGAACAACAGATTCTTGATGCGTTTGAGGCTCAGCAGTCCGACATCATCGTACAAGCGTCGGGGCGGGTGCGGAAATTGCTGCCTGATGACACAATTGAGCCCAGACATCAAAAGCTGATCGTGGAATTGTCCAGCGGACACACGGTGCAGATCGCGCACAATATCGACCTGGCGGACCGAGTGCCGGTGCGTGAAGGCGAGACGATCGAGTTTCGTGGGGAGTAC
>JAGQPD010001072.1 GCA_020426865.1 Planctomycetales bacterium | reverse complement strand
TCGGCCACTCGGGTTGCGGCAAGTCAACGGTATTGACCATGATCGCTGGGCTCAACTCTCTTTCGCACGGCAACATCGCCGTTGCCGGACGCGAAACAAGCGGTCCCGGCCCGGATCGCGCGGTCGTCTTTCAATCACCATGTCTGTTGCCTTGGATGACCGCACTACAAAATGTCAAGCTTGGCGCCGATGTCGTCTATCCACAGGCGACGAGGCATGAGAGAGTCGAGCTATGTGAGTTCTATCTTCAATCCGTCGGACTGGGAGATGCAATGCATCGCTACCCCCGGGAACTTTCCGGCGGAATGCAGCAAAGAGTAGGAATCGCACGTGCAATTGCGTTACAACCGCGCCTTCTGTTGTTGGACGAACCATTTGGGCGATTGGATTCGCTAACACGATTGGAATTGCAGGACGTCATCTTACAGGTGCTCGACCAACAACACATTACAACGCTACTCGTTACGCACGACGTTGACGAAGCTATTTACATGTCCGACCGCATCGTGATGATGACCAGCGGTCCGTGTGCGCGAGTCGGCCAAATACTCGACCTACCCTTCAAGCGTCCACGCGTTCGTCACGACGTGCTCGATCATCCTTTGTACTACGACTTTCGCGCGTGCCTCATTTCTTTCCTCGAACAGCAGGATAAGCACACTGGTCAATTGGCCGATCGCGATTTTGTCGCGTCGACACAGACCTTCGTGAACGAACTCACACACGAATGCCAGGAACCGGAAGACGCCCTCATCGGGGCCGCGTGAATGGATGACATTTGCACACTCTTACGTCATACCTTCATAGAAAGACACATCATGACCATTCACTCGTCTCCTTGCACGGCCTCTCGCAATCTCGTCAAAGCCATCGAGGTTTGGGAACTTGACGAGCACCGTAACGAACTGGTTTGGTCGAGTGGTACGTACGGAGACTTGAACGAATTGGATCAAATCAGTCGCTGTACGACGTTCGCACACGCCGAAGGCCTGCCGGGTCGGGTGTGGGCCTCACGCTCTCCGGTTGTCATGCACGATTTGTCCGCGGGTTCCTTTAAGCGCTCCGACGAAGCCACGCATGCCGGGATTCGCTGCGGACTTGGAATCCCGTGCATTTGCGGAGATCAATTCCGTGGCGTCTTGGTGTTTCTTTGCGATGACGAAGACGAATTGCAGGGAGCGTTAGAGATTTGGGCGCTGAACGACCGACACGAGCTGGGACTGACCGACAGCTACTACGCTAACCTGGAACGGTTCGCACGCCTGAGTCACTACGTAAAATTTCCCCGCGGGGCGGGACTGCCCGGCCAGGCGTGGCAAATGCGGTTTCCTCGAGTCGTCCAGCCATTGGCGACGTCGCCTGCCTTCATGCGTGGCGCGGGAGCCAAAGCGGATGAACTGCATACAGGTCTTGCTCTGCCAATCATGCGTTCGGCCTGGGAGTTGGAAGCCGTCGTCGTAATGCTCTCGTCCGCGAAAACACCCTTGGCGCAGGCGTTCGAGATATGGGTCGCGGATTCCACGGACGGCGTCCTCCTCTGGCGTCTGCACTCGGGCGTCTATCTCAACGAAGATGCCTTGCACTCGTCAACACAATGCCAACCACTATCCTCAGAAGACTGCCTTGCGGGTTATGTATCCAGCCGGGGTAAACCGGTGGTACTTCCCGAATGCTCACATCATGAGCCATCGCGCGCAAGCCGGCTGGCGCACGCCGGATTGTCCAATGTCGTCGGCTATCCCGTGTATGTCGGCAAGTCACTCGTGGCCGTTACGCTCATGTATCTATAGCCCTATTCGCATCGCCGACAATGTCCACTGTCACCGAGTCACATACATCATCAATCCTGCGTGACATGCAGTCGCCATCGCGGCAACTGTCGTCGCAGCCACCGATGATATCTGACTTGCTCGAACAGCAGAAGGAATTGACGGCCGTCCAGCGTTTTTCGGCATTCCACGAGTCCGAATCAGTGGTTCGACACTCACATCACTACCAAGATCTGATTCCGCTTTCTGCTCCCACCGCCGGTGAGCAATATGCTTTCGAAGTTGACCTCGACCTTTGTTCGGGATGCAAGGCTTGTGTCAGTGCCTGCCACCACCTTAACGGACTGCAGCCGGCAGAAACGTGGCGGCAAGTGGGAATGTTGCTCGGAACACACGAGACTCTTCCGATACTGCAGCATGTCACGACAGCATGCCACCATTGCCTGGAGCCGGCGTGCTTGGTTGGTTGCCCAACAGAGGCGTATCAAAAGGATCCAACTACGGGCGTTGTGCGCCATCTGGACGACCAATGCTTCGGTTGCCAGTATTGTACAATGGCCTGCCCGTATGAAGTGCCTCAATACCTCGAAGTTCGAGGCATTGTGCGAAAATGCGATATGTGTCATCAACGACTCGCCGTGGGCGAAGCACCGGCCTGCGTTCAAGCCTGTCCCAATCAGGCCATCCGCATTACGAATGTCACGAAAGACGATGTGGAACGAAACGTCCACAAGACATCTCTTTTACCAGGGGCCCCCTCGTCGGCTATCACCAAACCCACCACAATTTTTCGGTCCCAGCGGGTCAACCATGCGGATTGGCGACCGGCGGATAACGGTGTCTTGCGGCCGCAACATGCACATCCAGCATTGGTCCTAATGCTGGTCCTCACGCAATTCTCTGTAGGGATGGCAACACCGGCCCTATGGGGAAACGTAAACGGCACATCTTGCTTGCTGACGCTCTGCTTGTCGCTAGCGATGGCGATACTGGGAATCGCGGCGGCCACATGCCATTTGGGTCGACCACTGTACGCCTTCCGAGGTATGTTGGGCTGGCGACACTCGTGGCTTAGCCGCGAAGCGATCGCATTTGCAATGTTTTTACCTACGACGGGACTTTTGGCTTGCAGGTCCCTCTTCGGCATTGACATATCGGCGTCTTACAACGAAATCGCCACCGTGGCGAATATTTCCTTGAGACACGCAACGCTTTCCAGCTCGACAATGCAGCTACTGGAAAGTGCGGTGCCTTTCGTTTGCGGTTGGATCGGCGTCTATTGCTCGGCACGCATTTATCAGTTTACCCAACGGGCACTTTGGCGAGGTCACCGCACACTCTTGCGGTTTGGGCTCACTAGCGTGCTAGGGGTGGCCGCGGGCGCGTTGCTCGACTCCGTCGTTCAAAACGGTAGCACAACTGTTCCGGTAGTCGGCATGGCGACCTTGCTCGTCGTAAAGTTGTGTTATGAAGCGATGCAACTGCTCGCCGTCCTCACGCCGGACTCTCCGATCTACGGCTCGGCGCAGTTAATGCTCCATCACCTACGATACCTGACCATCCTGCGATATGGCCTGGGACTTACTGCCATCGCGCTGCTGCTCCTCGTTGCCATTCGTGGCCTGTCCGAATTCGGCTTGTGGGCGGTTCCAATCCTGGCCTTGATTTCAGGACTCATTTTCGCAGGCGAGCTTGTCGAACGAACACTGTACTTTAAAGCGGTAGAACCCTTGCGGATGCCGGGAGGGATATCGGCATGACTCACGCCAGCAGTAGGACATTCGCGACAGTTGTTACGAAGATCGCCGGGGCAACCACGGCACTACGACAAATCGTGCACCAAATTGATGGGCCGCTCACGCAAGAACTCGCGAGGATGCCGGGACAATTCGGCCTTGGCCAGTTGCCTGTCACTAGGATACCTGATGCGACAACGACAATGGTGTGCGGTTACTGTGCGACCGGCTGCTCATTGGACATACACCTTCGCGACGGCCGTGCGGTGAATCTCTCGCCAACGCGAGACTATCCCGTCAATCTGGGGACGGCGTGTCCTAAGGGATGGGAATCCCTGTCCGTCCTTGCTGCACCGGATCGAGCAACAACGCCGCTGCTGCGCATGCCTGGCGGAGAGCGACAGCCGATTGGTTGGGATCAAGCACTACGAGTATTTTGCGACCGTATTCGGGCGATCCAACGCGATTATGGCCCCGAGTCCGTTGCCTTTCTCAGCACCGGCCAGCTGGTCACCGAAGAGATGGCCCTGCTGGGCGCCCTGGCCAAATTCGGCATGGGAATGGTGCATGGCGATGGCAACACGCGACAGTGCATGGCAACGGCGGCGACGGCATACAAGCAGTCATTTGGTTTCGATGCTCCGCCCTACACCTATCAGGACTTGGAGGAATCCGATGTCATCGTTCTGGTAGGATCGAATATGTGCATCGCACACCCGATCATGTGGGAGCGGATTTGTCGTAATCGCAACCAACCGCGAATCGTCGTCATCGACCCCCGTGCGACCGAAACGGCGTCCGCGGCGTCGCTGCATCTTTCAATACGTCCGAAATCGGATCTGGCCCTTTTCTACGGTATCGCGAACCTGTTGATCTCGCGCGGTTGGTACGACCAAGACTTCGTACGGCACAATACCTCGCAGTTCGAGGCATTCGCCGGTTTCGTGCAGCAATTTCCACTAGATCGTGTCGCTGAAGAAACGGGACTGTCCCGCGAAATGATCGAGAAGTTCACAACGATCATTCACAACGGCGCGCGAGTCTCATTCTGGTGGACGATGGGAGTCAACC
>JAGQPD010001071.1 GCA_020426865.1 Planctomycetales bacterium | reverse complement strand
AGATTACCGTTTATGCATCACAAGCTGGCAAGCTCGATGCGTTCTTCGATTGGAATGACGATGGTGACTGGGACGAACCGGGCGAAGAGGTATTCGACAGCCTCGTGCTCGCCGCCGGTGCCAACACGCTGACCGTCAATGTTGACCCGCTGGTCGTTGCCGGCAACAACATTACGTCACGGTTTCGAATTAGTCCCATCGGGTCGCCGAATCTCGGCTCTACCGGCTTGGCGTTTTCGATTGGTGAGGTCGAAGACTACACAACCATCGCCGTTCCGCCTCGGGATTACGGCGACGCTCCCGCCAGTTACGGGTCAGCATCACACACTCTTGTCCCCAGTGCTTCGTTCCCAATCTTGGGGCCAAGCGTCGACGTGGACACGGGCGACTGGCACAACGGTACCGACACGTCCACGATGGCCTTGGACGACGACAATGAAGGCTTCGTCCCAGATGATGAGGCTGGCGTGACGTGGGTAGCCGGAGACGTTCGACGTGGAGAGTCGTTCGACATCCAAGTGACTGTTGCCAACGCGACGGGTCGTTTGAACGCATGGTTCGATTGGAACGAGAACGGTGTGTTTGCCGGTGCGGAGCAGGTCTTTACGGATGTTGTTCTCGGTGTCGGCACCCATACGCTGACCGTTAACGTGCCAGCAAACGCCCGAACCGTGGAGAACCCGGGAGCCGCTGGAGCGACGTATGCTCGCTTCCGGATCGATACCGCAGGTGGACTCGGTGCAACGGGTTTAGCCCCAGACGGCGAGGTTGAGGACTATAAGTTCCTCGTCAACCAGGCCTATGACTACGGCGATGCTCCGGACCTTCCCTACGAAACGGACCTCATTGGCCCCGTGACGCTCAATCCTGCTCGACACTTGTTGCATGTCACCCCAAACCTTTACCTTGGTGCGGGTGTTGACTCCGAGCTCGACGGACAACCATCGGTCATTGCCGACGGAGACGATACCGACAGCGTCAACCCAAGTGCGAACGACTTGGCCGACGACGAAGACGGTGTTGTATTTAAGGACGTTCTCACGCGTGGTTTGGTCTCCACAATCGACGTGATCCTTCCCGCTCTCAGCCCTGGTGGAATTCTCAACGCTTGGATTGATTTCGACGCCAGCGGAACATTTGATCCAGCCGAGAATCTGTTCGGAAATCAGCCAGTCGTTGCCGGTACTAACACGCTTACGTTCCTAGTCCCAGCGTCCGCAACGCTCGTTGACTCCTACGCTCGATTCCGTCTGAGCACGGCCGGGAGTCTGACTCCCGCCGGAACGGCGGCCGATGGCGAAATCGAAGACTATCGAGTCTCGATCCATGATCCAATTTCGATCACCGGACGTAAGTTTGAGGATCGAAATCTCGACGGTGTTCGTAACCCAGGTGAACCGTATTTGGCCGGGTGGGATATCCAGTTGTTGGATGAGGACAATAATGTGTTGTCGACGGCGACGACCATCAATGTTGGGCCTGACCCAGATACACAACATGGCATCTACACATTCACCAACGTGCGTCCGCTCACCACTTACCGCGTCCGCGAGGTGATCAACGCCAGCCCGTTGTTCAACAACTGGGTTGCCACGGCACCGGACTTCACGGGTGGATCGGGTTTGTTGCTGGAGATTGAGTCGAATGATACGCTTGCGACAGCTCAGGAAATTCCTCAGTCAACATTTCAGGTTGGAAACCAGTTTAATACGCAGGACTCCAAGGTTGCTCGACATGTCACAATCAGTGGCAAGGGCGATGGGTCAGTCGACCATTACGAATTAGTGGTGCCTCAGGACAACACGCGAGTCGTTTTGGACATTGATTTTGGCGACCAGGCCGGTTCGCCGGCCACCTCGTTTGACTCGTACCTTGAGCTGTTCACCGATACGGGTAACCTTATCACGTTGAACGATGACAGCCTTATTTCAGACGGAGCAGGCGGTAGCACGAGCGGGCTTGATTCGTTTATCGATACGACGCTCGATTCAGGTACCTACATCATTCGTGTGTCAGACTTGATTAACACGACGATCGCCACCGGAAAGACATACAACCTGCAAGTCTCGTTGTATGACTCGCCGTACGAACTGTTCCAGGCTCCCGGTGCTAACGCGACGGGTATTGACTTCGGTAACCGTCTGCGTGAGAGTGACTTCGGCGACGCGCCCAACAGCTACCAGACGGTGGTAGCGAGCAACGGACCTCGTCATCAGATCACCAATCTCTACCTCGGTAGTTCTGTCGACTCCGACCTGGACGGTCAACCAACCGCGGCGGCCGACGGTGACGATGTGGATGCGTTCTTCACTGCCCCGGACGATGTTGCCAACGACGACGATGGCGTCATCTTGGCGGCCTTGATCCCAGGTGCCGCTGCCCATCCTGTAACGGTCTTAGCGTCTCAGACGGGCGGCTATCTGAACGCGTGGATTGACTTCAATAAGGACGGTGACTTTGCGGACGCCGGGGAAAAGATCTTTACCGATGTTGCCTTAGTCGGCGGCGCCAACAATTTGACGTTCCCAGTCCCAGCTGCCGCGTCGGGTCCGACATATGCTCGGTTCCGTCTGAGCACACAGACAGGCCTTGGGCCAGGTGGCTTTGCGCTTGATGGCGAAGTCGAGGACTACCGCGTTAATGTCACTGCCGCCCAACCACTTCGGTTTGACTTCGGCCCAACCGGTTCGCCCATCGAGTCGGGCTATAACTTGGTTTCCAAAGCAACTGTTTATCCAGGTGCTGGGTTCGGTTGGTCAACGGGAACGGTGGACGACCGTGATCGAGGAGCCCCAACCGACCTTACACGCGACTTTGGTTTTAGCACTGACGCCACGTTCTCGGCGAACGTGTCCAACGGCACGTACAACGTGATCGCGACATTCGGTGACAACGCCTTTGCACACAATAATGTCGGGGTGTTCGTTGAGGGCAATCAAGTTGACACGGTCTCTACTACGGCCGGGCAATTTGTAACTCGGACCTATGTGGGTGTGCCCGTGGTCGACGGCAAGCTCGATTTGCGGATCGCCGCGTTGCCGGGTGGAACGACCGCCGTGATTAACGCGCTCCAAATCGTTCCCACCGTAGCGACCTACG
>JAGQPD010001070.1 GCA_020426865.1 Planctomycetales bacterium | reverse complement strand
ATGATGTCGATCCGGATTTCACCCTGGTGGTGGGAATCGCCACGTCGACGCGCCGTGATCGCGTCCACACAATTTTGCAACAGTTCGCGCACGTAAACCTGCGGACCGCTGTAAAGATGATCCGACAGCAAGTCAAGCACTCCGCGTAGATTGACCTGGAAGTTTTGGGCTTTTGGTTTCATCACGGATGCCACCGGATAGGAGTACGACAAGGCGACCGACAAATGGCGCATGGGATTTCACCACTATCGCAAGATCGTCGTATCGCAGCTACCCGTCGGAAGGCCGGATCAAGGGCGAATAGCTCAATATCAGTGGCGTTTACTTTCGAGCCTGTTGCAGACTGAATTCCCGTTCCAAGACACTTCGCAAATGGTCCACGGAATTCGTTTTCCCCTTGAGCGTGATCCGCGGGAATAGCAGCTTGGGAATCTCGCCCTTTCCAGCGCGTTCGTAGAGCGACACGTGCTTCGAAATGTACTGGCTGACAACGGACTTCGCCAATTCACTTTGAAGCGGTTCATCTCCTACCAGCTCGGAGGCCTTCCGGCGAGCGTCGTTGGCGGATCGTGGTGTGACCTCGAACAGCCAATTATGGAATTCGGGAAATCTGTCGGGCGCCAGTCGCCATACGGCCACCGCGATCTTCGCCAAGTCGCAGGCCTCGTAATGTTGGGATGCGGTGACTTGAACGTGAGGATTGCAGTTCGCACTTAAGGGACACGGCAAGCACATGATGGAAAGCTGGTTTCCGTAGAGGTCACGAATTGACTTCAACTGGCGATTCATTTCTTGACAATGTGGGCACGTGTAATCAAACAGCTCGACCACCGTGTTAGGTGCATCGGGGTCTCCGATCAATGGCCAATCGCTGGTCTTTAGCTTGGCACGTCCACCGAGAATCGTTGCATAGGTCGGTTCTGGTTTGGTGGCAGGAGCGGGTGGTGAAACGCCCGATGCCTGACTGTCATCCGCATTCTCATCCGCATCGGCTTGCGTCGATTCGGCGGCGTCTTCATCGCTCAAATCGTCGCCTGCGGGAACCGGTGATAACGTCGGTTGCGGTCCACCTGATGTTGATGGTGCCGCCAACGTCGGCTCGACAGCCGGATCGTCATTGGCAATTGAACCGTCTGCGGTCACCTGGACCTGATGGTCAGCAACGACCGTAGTCTCAGGGGACGCTGTCGGATCGTCGGTGGCTTGAGCGACCGCAGCATCCACGGGGGACTCGTCCTGGTTCACCGCAAAGGCAACTTGTTCCTCGTGATTGTCATTGCTGCCGTCGGTGATTTCGTCGGTGATTTCGTCAGTGATTTCGTCAGTGATTTCGTCAGTGATTTCGTCGGTGGACGCTGTGGCAATGGCCGCTTGTTGTCTGTCGCTATCCGTGATCGCAACGTCATGCGGTTCGCTGGGGGCGGAGAACTCAAATGGGTCACTTGCAGCAGCGGTTGCGTCGTTTGGTGCGTCAAACATGAAGGCATCGTCGCTGGCGACGTCGAGGCCGTCATTGGGAGCGGCAAAGTCATCGCTGATGTCAAAGGAGGTAGCATCGGACACGACGACGTCGGAGTACTCCTCGATTGCAAACGTCTCTGGCTCAGGGCCGATGATCTGTGCACCTGCCAACAGGGCAATCGCTGGAATTGCCGCAGCCAGTCCGCGCACTCGTCCGCGCAATCCGACCGGAGCGCAGCATGCGGCGATGCCGAAGAGCAGCAATCCACCGGTGTGAGCAACCAGGCACCACTTACACAAATGGTGCAGAACGAAGACTTGGATTCCGATAAACCACAACGCCGCGGCAGCGGCACAAGCGAGCAAGACATATGTTACGTTCCATGCGAGCAGTCGCGTGCGGTCATTGAATTGTTTCCCGACGAAACACAGGGCACCCAGCAGGGATGCATAGAGTCCAATTGCCGGGACACTGACGGGAAGTCCTGCGACCTTCGACCATTTGCTGTGGAGCACGTGTTCGCAATTGAAGATGCTTCCGGCAGTACAGCCAGCGACGGGACTTTGGGTAAACGCTGCCCAGGCAAGATAGGCCGAGGTCGAGATGACGGCCACGGCGATGGCACGCATTGCCCAGGGGATCAACCGCGACAGAAGATGCGTCGATTGGCCATGACGGGCTGCCGGAGCAAGATGATGCCGTAAGTCGGGCGCGGTGGTGGTTTGCGCGTTGGACTGCGGTCCGAGATCGCTGGTCAAACCGGTTGACGCGTGAACTTCAGTACAATTGTCGTGAAAGGTGTTGACGTCATTTTGAGCGACGGAGCCCATGGTCGATTCCCCCTGTGCTGGTTCCATCCGATCTACGATTTCCCACGCTGAAACCGGCGATACTCGAAGTCTATCTCTGTTGGCCTCAAATGCCAAACGCAATTAGGGTAATTTAACGGGCAGGTGTTGTGCCAAAGCCACGGTGATGTACCGAATATAGCGTTTGGTGCAACAAAACGCACACCTTTCGTAGGTAGGTATGTCGATTTGGTGAAACATCCTGCAATGTCGCTGGTTCCAAGTCGTTCGTGTTGGCGTTGTCGAGGCCGGTGCCTAAGTTATCATTGCTATCTGAAGCGAAAAGCGGACACGATTTGTTACGATTGCGGACAATAATTGTGAAAAATGCCCCGCAACGGGCCGGATCGATCCGGTCGGTTGCGGTAAATTCGTTGTCCCGCCACGCAATTTACTTGGTGTCCGAGGGCCGGACACTTGGGATCCTGGATCGCCTCGCCTGCTGGGGCGTATCTGTAGTGGATCAGACGTTGTTACGCAATACAGAATCAGTCATTCTTTGAGATTAGCTTTGAGATCAGGCATGAAGAAAGCAGCAGCTTTGGTAACAGGAGCGTCCCGGGGTATTGGCCGAGCGATTGCGATTCAACTGGCTCAGGACGGTTTTTTTGTAGGGGTCAACTACGTGCGACACTGCGAGGCCGCCCTTGAGGTCGTCGAATTGATCGCCGCGGCGGGCGGACAGGCGATCGCCGCGCAGGGTGACGTCGGATTGGATGAGGATCGAAGACAGCTCATCCAGCGGATGCTTGACGTCAGCGGTCGCCTCGACGTGTTAGTCAACAACGCCGGTATTACCTCGCCGGGCCGCCGCGATTTGCTCGATTTGACCCCGGAATCGTGGGACCAGGTGCTGGGTACCAACCTAAAGGGCCCGTTCT
>JAGQPD010001069.1 GCA_020426865.1 Planctomycetales bacterium | reverse complement strand
TGTTCTGTGGTGTGCACTTCATGGCGGAGACGGCCGATATTCTGGCGAATCGACCGGAGAAGCTTGCCGAACGTCAGGGTGCTCGGGTTACGGTCGTCCTCCCCGATATGGCCGCGGGCTGTTCGATGGCCGATATGGCCGCGATCGCTCAAGTGGAAATGGCATGGGACGAACTGGGCGAGGTGATCGACACCAACGACGTGACCCCTGTAACGTATATCAATTCAGCGGCCAGCCTTAAGGCGTTTTGCGGGCGACATGGTGGGATTGTCTGTACGTCCAGCAACGCCGCAGCCGTGCTCGATTGGGCCTTTCAGCGAACGGGCCGCGTATTGTTCTTTCCCGATCAACATCTCGGACGCAATACTGCCCTGAAGATGGGGATCACCACTTCACAAATGCCAGTGTGGGACCCATTCGCTGACGATTTGGGAGGCAATTCCGAATCGGATATTCAAAACAGTCGCGTGATTCTGTGGAAAGGGCACTGCAGCGTTCATCAAATGTTTCGGCCCGAACATGTGCATGGTTTTCGCGCTAAGGTCCCCGGGATCAAAATCCTCGTGCATCCAGAATGCCCCCAAGAAGTGAATGATTTGGCCGACGTCTCTGGTTCGACCGGCGCGATTATCCGGGCAGTTCGCGAAGCCGACTCAGGTACCAAATGGGCGATCGGTACCGAATTGCATCTCGTCAATCGCTTGAAAGCCGAACACCCCGAACAGGAGATTCACTTCCTGTCGCCGGTAGTATGTATGTGTGCCACGATGTACCGCATCGATTTGCCGCATCTATGCTGGAGTTTGGAAAATCTCGCAGCAGGTACGCCCGTCAACATCATCGAGGTCGACGACGATACGTCGACGCATTCGTTAGTTGCGCTACAGCGGATGTTGGAAGTGAAGTAGTGACATGTAAGCGTCTTTATGGCGGGCGGCGATACGGACTCGAATGTGTCTTTACACTGAGCCAATCCGGTCACACGGGTTTTATTTCGCGTCCTTTTGGCGGCAGAACGCCACGATGTCGGATACTGCCGTCGGGAGCGGGCCGGATGACTTCGCTGCCGATGGTGTCGGCGTTTCTTCCACGGCCGCCGTCGCCGGTTCGGACTTTGCCGCCGGTGCCGCTTTGGGTTTGGCCGCCGCCGATGTTGCCGCTGCGGGCTTGGCAGGCTCGGAAGCCTTGCCGCGCGCTGCGGCGAGGATGTCGGCGACGCTCATCTTGCCGGCGTCCGCCTTGGGGGCTTCCTTCGCCGTCGCCGCCTGCTTCTCGGCCGCGGGCGCTTTGGCCTCGGCAGCGCCCTTGGGGGCGCTCCCTCCGGCTCGGGCTGCTGCAAGCATCTCGGCGACCGACATTCCCTTACCAGCAGCCGGTTTGGCGGCAGCCGGTTTGGCGGCCGGCTTTTCCGCGGCCGGCTTGGCGGCCGACTCTTGGGCCTCCGGCTTGGGCAGCGGGGCATCGATGATCTTCAGAAAATCGACGTCGATATCGTACCAGCCGATATTCGAGTTGGCGTCGAATTCGACCAACGCCCGCCCGCTCATGTTTACCGTCTTCACAATCCCAGTGATCCCCCTGAATCGTCGCAGCTCGGGACGCGTATCGTCCACCATCACGTACTTGTCCGTGTATTGTTGCTTCAGGGATTCAATCAGTTCAAAAACCATGACAAATGCAGCCTTTTCTGACGGTTATCAACGGACGAACCCAGAATTGTGGCGGAAATCAGCAGAGAAATCAAGGCACGTGCCCAGCACCCGGACTGGCCATATACAACCGGTATTTCCAACGGATCGTGGCGGGATACTGCGGCGCCGGTACCTGCAATGCCGCGATCGAAAGCCGTTGGCCTTGGTGCGACATCCTCGACGGAAATGGCTGATCCTGTCTCGATGAGCCAACAAACGGCGGAATCGTCTCTAGCCGCCAGATTTCCCCGCCAAGCTGCCATTCGACATACCCGCATTCCTCCCCCACGGTCGCGTTGGCCTCGCTGGCAACCTCATAGGTGCTCCCCAACCAGCCCTCCTGCGGGCAACGGCACGCAACGTCGAATACCAGTTGCGATCCGGTAGATGTCCAATCTGTCACATTGTCAGGATGAGCTTCCACAACCAGCGACCAATGACTCCGCCCGGCGCGTCCCACCCCCATGATCGTCCGTAATCCGTGCGGTAGCTCCTGAGGATGACACTGCTGCAAGGGCGGACTCGGTGGCCATGCTTGCGAATCATCGCCCTCAGCCGATTTAAGCAAGGTCGACACGATGCCCTCCGTCGAACGCCAATTCACGCGGTGAGCAAAGCGATCACCATTGCGCGAGAATTCGACGGTGATTTCCGATCCCGAATACGAACGGGGAATCGCGAGCGAATAGGTCATGATGCGTGGATGCTCAAAGTTCTTGCCCCAATGTTACACAGCTGTCCCAGCCGTTCTGCCTGTCCCAGCTGTCTTGCCAGCTCCGGCCGTCCCAGCTGTCCCCCACAGGCAAGCATAGAACTTGATCCCCTGTTTGTGGAGCCGCGTTGCACGCTGGTTTTGGAAAAGGGAAACGCGCCTACGGCTGATTCGGTTACGGCTGGGATAGCCGAGGAACATAGGTACGGCTGGGGACAGCCGTGGAACATTGGGTTAAGAGTCTGCACCTGCGTTCTGTTTGACTCGCCAACGCAACACGGCATCGAGAAAATCCTGGATATTGCCATCCATCACGTTTTGGAAGTGATTGGCAGTCGTTCCGGTTCGCGCGTCCTTGATTCGCTGATCGGGGTGCTGAAAATAGCTGCGGATCTGCGAACCAAATCCGACCTTGGCCTGACTGCGATAACGCTGTGCCTGCTCCTCCTCGCGTCGTTCTTCTTCGACGCGAGCCAAGCGGGCGCGGAGCATCTTCCAGGCGGCGGCACGATTCTTGTGCTGGCTGCGTTCGTTTTGGCACTGGACGACAATTCCCGTTGGAATGTGTGTCATGCGAATGGCACTATCAGTCTTGTTGACATGCTGCCCGCCCGCGCCGCTGGC
>JAGQPD010001068.1 GCA_020426865.1 Planctomycetales bacterium | reverse complement strand
CCACGTCGAAGAATTTTCGAACGTGAGCGAGATAGGCCTTCTTACTGTCAAAGATCCGAAGATTTGCCGTCTCCCGCCCAGTCCGCATCAGATCTCGTACACCATCTTCATGCAGCAACAGCAGCCATGATGCCAGAGACTGGTCATCGGCCAATGAGAATAGCCAACGCCGCTTTAGGTCGTCCGCGGCGTTGCTACTCCCGTCCGTCCAAAGCAGTCCACCAAGCCGCAGCGTCTGCTGGCCACCACGATACGTGGCACAAATCCCCGTGATCGTCTTGCCCGGGCGCAACACCTCCTCACGGCCATCCGATCCGTCACCCCCCAGGACGCCACGGACGTATGATATTAATGTCCGATCGCTCTCGTGGCCGCCCGTCGATGCCAGGTTGTACCGCGGTTGCGACACCAGCAGAGTCATTAACGCATCAACCAACGTGGTCTTGCCGCTGCCGGTCGGACCGATGATCGCCGTCCCGGCCGTATCAAATTCGGCCCGATGCATTCCGCGAAATGGCCCCCAGTTGTACATTTCCAGATGGCACAATTGAAACGACGGATCGGTGTCTTCATGGCTTCGCTCGTCCACTTGCGTTTCGCACGGCACTTCGGCTTCCGGCAACTCGAACATCAATCGTCACCCTCTCGATCAACGCCGCGCGTGGTCTGTTCCTTAAGTACCTGAAGCAGCGATGCCAGCGATTCGGGACTGGCCAAATGTGCGATCAACGGTCGTATCGTCACTTCGTGCTGCTTGTCCACCTCCGAGACAACACCATACGCCTTCAGCTGATCCAGCAAATTCAATAATCGACTCTCGTTCTTGGCGTCGCTTCCCGAATCGCTAGCGTACACCAGGTACTGCGGCAGCAAGTCGTCGATGGCAATTTTCGCGGCACCTTGCCCGACCCCCATCTCCTGTTCGTGAATTACGAATGCATGCCTGAGTATCGCAATCAACAATGATTGCTCAAGCGTCAAACGTTGCCGCCGTACCAACGGATGTGACCATGCTTCCTCTTCGGTCATGGCATCGGATTCGGCAACCGAGCTGGCAACTGTCAAGTAGGCGACTCCGCGATGCGAATCGATCCGCAGTGCGAGATCCAGTGGCTCCAGCGCCGTCGCAATCGCGTTTTCATGGATGATGATACGGCGGAATTGGTCCGTGCGACCCGCCTCTTCCATGTACCCGTGCTTGAGCAGTTCTTGTGTGATTTGCTTTACGTCCCGCGACGTGTCCGTGCCCGGCAACGCGTTGGCCTGCTGCCGATGACCTGCTGCCGATGACAGTGCCTGGCTATCGTCTGGGGCATTCTCCATGCCCGAAACGTCGGTAATGCTCGATACATCCGTCTCATTGGAAACGGCGGCGCCTTCGGCGGCCATGCGATCGAAAATGTTCTTCATTCAAGACTTCCTGCTTCCAGATTCTCCACGGCAACCTGAGTCAGTTCAACACCGGGCACGTGAAACCTCGTCCATCCGTCGTCCTCATGGTGCAAATCAATGGGCTCACATTCATCGGCAATGGGAATCCCAGCTTGACGTGCCATCGACAGCCAATATGCGAGTGTTTCCAAATCATGAGTTGGAGGAAGTGCTCGGGCCAAGTCACCGATCGAAAGCGCCCGGTCGTCCACGTTCGCGCGAAGGTGGGCGATCGTCTTCTCAAATAGCTCGGCGCGGTTCAATGCGTGATACGCGTGCCAGAACTCCTCGTCGATGTTCGCTGGATCCGCTTCGTTAACCGCTAACTCGAGCTCGCCCGTTTCAGTTTGATCCAACTGCTTGACAAGCAATCGTTCGATGATCGGCAGGTTTGATGTCGCGATCGCAATTGGCGGTAGCGGCGCCGGCAATCGACGTACTTGTTGCGACTGCCAATCAACATCCAACGCAACTTGCTGTATCTCATGCAACAGTGCACCGACGCGGATCTGCTCATCGATCAATCCAGATTTCAAAAAACCCCGCACGTCCCGTTCACTGCGAGCTCGCGCCTGTATCACTCGCTCCGATTCTTGCACCAATCGCGATACCAACTGCCGCAGCTCCGCCTTTTGCTTTCGCAGCAAGGCCCGGTCGGTGTTTTCATTTTCCAAAATCGACCGGAGACGTGCCTTCATGGCATCCAGGTCAACGGTTTTGACCAGTTGTGCATGAAAGCTCTCGAACACTTGCCCTTCCACGGTTTGAACCAGTGCGTCATGCCCGTTGAGTAGCTCATCGACGATCTCGCCACGGTTCTGGTTCTCGCTGATGATTCGCTCACGGAGGATGCGGTCGGCAAGTCGGTAGGAATCTTCCACGCGACGGAAGTCAGCCTGCAAGCTTACTGCCAGTTGATAGACTTCGCGAATCCCTTCTTCGGCCTGCGGCCCGTCGAGAACTTCGAAGTGGCCAGCTTGCACGGCGGCCAGTTCGGTTTCAAGCGCCTCGATCCGCATCTTAAGCGATGTCTCGCGTCCGACCTGGCTGGGGCTGAGCTGTGACTCCAGCGTTTCGATCGCGCGCTGCACCGTTGCCAATCGTGACGCGGTCGAGGTCATCGTGCGATCCTCCAGGGAATCCACGAACTGCTGCGATCGCTGCAACGCATCGGTCGCCAGTAGTTGACCATTTCGTTCGACGATCAAACCACGCTTGAGCCACTGACGCAACTCACGCCTTGCGGTAAGGGCGTGGTCATCGCCCAGCTCGAATTCGCTATCGTTCGCATGGTCAGCAAACGCAGCGGCCAATCGTTCCACCGCCTCCTCAAAATCGACACCGCTGGGATGTGCCTCGGTCAACGTCTTCAGACACGCTAGCATCAACGGCCCTTTGGGAGACGCCAACAGTAGCCATGCCGGATGCGTTCGCCGCATCGAGATATATCGTTGAGTTCGTTCGCGAGCCATTGCGCTACACCCTATTTAATCGTCCCGATCGACTATCCTGCCAGCTAACGAGCAACTCCACAAGTATGGCCCGGCGACTTCGGCAAATCGCACGGCGTAACTTTGCCAATCTGTCTTGTTGTCGCGGACGCACGGTCGATCTTGCAAATTGCCGTGAACCTTCGCACGAACCGATTGTCCATTGAACGCGTCTGCCCGGATTCCCTTGCCTACGTGGGATGCCGGGCAACAATTCACGCGTTACATTCTCGGAGCAGTGGAGGAAACGGTCCATGAATGCATCGGTGAAAGGCCAACTGGTACCGCCGCAGGTCCCGGTCCAGCGACTGCGACAGCAAGTGGATGAGGTCGAAGCGGAGCTGCTCTTGGCAATCCATGCGGCGTTGCAACCGCACGAACAGGGCTCCGTCTCTGCCAAACGGGCGTTGCGGACTTTGCGGCAGGACCTGGGTATGCGCCGTCGCGATTTCAGTGAACGCGTCGCTCTGGCGAAATTCTATTGCGGCGAATTGCAGCTGGAGAAGCCCGAACTATTGGAACTCGGATTCCGACGACTTGCACTCGCGCGGGCCACGATTGACGACGCGATCGTCCAAGCTGGCGTGGCCGCGGCCGCGCGATTGCTGCTCCACATCCGTTCGCTCCCGGTCTCAGAGCTGGAGAGCCGCTTTACGCTGAAGAGTCTGCTGGCAAATGCCATCGAAGGGTCACTACCGCCGCTGCCGTCCGTTCGACCCGCTCCAACTGCCCCACCTGCTGCCGAACCGACCGAAACTGCCGACGACTTGCGGCAAGTTCTCTCGACCGTGGCCGGACAGGTTCTCCTTGGGCGGCCGAACCGTTTCCCCCCCTGCCCCACTGGTTTTGTCGTGCAGCGAAGCGTCTGGCGGAATCTGACGTTGGCGGCACAACTAGAATCCAACGCGTTGCTCGTCGGCCCCGCCGGTTGCGGCAAGACCGAGCTCGTGGGTCGATTGGCCGACGGTACGGAACGACCACTATTTCGTTTCTCGTTTGGCGCCATGTCGGAACCGCGTCTGTCGTTGATCGGTAGCATGCACTATAGCGCCGAAAGCGGCACATGGTTCAACCCTTCGCGTTTCGTCGGTGCGATCCGTACGCCCAAGGCAATCGTGCTGCTCGACGAACTGAACCGCTGCGACAATGACGCGATGAACCTGCTCATCCCGCTACTCGACGGACAACGGATCCTTTCGCTGGACGAATGCGAGAATAGTCCGCAGGTCGAGGTAGCACCAGGCGTCAGCTTCGTGGCGACGGCGAATATTGGCCCGGAGTTCACTGGCACCAATTCGCTGGACCACGCCATTCGCGATCGTTTCGCGTGCGTCATCGACATGGACTATCCGGCCATGAGCGACGAAATTGGGTTGCTCATGAGCCGACACCGTGGGATTAGCGAACCGCATGCTCGGTGGCTGGTCAAAATCGCCAAACGCCAGCGAGAAATGGCCGCCGACGGTGAATTCGCGTTTACCGTGTCGACGCGCATGTTGCTCGAGGCCGCGTGCAAAATCAGCTACGGCATCACTCCCAAAGAAGCGGTCACGTTTTCAATCACCAATCATTTCTCCAAGCAAGGGGGCACCCACAGCGATCGCACTCGATTTCGCCAGTTGCTGCAGTGCTTTGCCTTGGAGGACTAGCCGCTTGACGACCACGAACACGGGCACACACATGTCGCAACCAACGAGTCCCTGGTTCGAAGCCGAACGGATCGCGCTGACGAAATATGAATCGACTCGCGCCGGAACCGGTCTGGCCAAAGAATGGGGATATCAACAGCAACTGGCCACCCAGGAACAGTTCTTGGCGGAAGCCATTACCGTGGCCCGTAACTTTGCCCGGTTGGTCGGCGTGCCTGCCGATACCGTAATCCGGCTGGCATCGATCGAGCAAATCGGGACCGGTTGCGCCGGCTTCTACGACGCACCGAAGTCGTTTCGACGACCGTTCATCTGTGTCGACGCCAATGAGGTCTTTCAACGTGTCGATAACGATTCGACCGTAGGAATGGAAACGGTCATCGGCCTGGCCCTACATGAGGCGATGCATATCCTGCAATCCCGCGACATCTATCGACGCATGGTCGACAATCGCAACGCAGCACTAACCGCTATGGAAAACTTGCTGGAAGATCATCGCATCGAACAGATCCTGCTCGAACAAAATCCCAGCCTTGGGCGCTATATCTATAAGACTCGCGAAGTACTGATCTTTCGCCAATGGGTCGAACATTCGGTGGAGAACTGGTCGGAACTGAATGCCGAACGTAAAGTCATGACGGTTGTGGGGGCCTACATCCGAGCACCGAATTTATTGGCACGACACACTTGCTTGCGCGAATGGACGAAGGACGATGGCAAGAATGTTTTTGCTGAGCTCTGTCGGTTGGTCCCGAACCCACCGCTGACAGAGCAAGATGTTGCCGAACAAGCGAGAATCCTGATGAACGAGATTCTCGGCAAAGACCCGTCACCCGATCCAAACGAACCACTCTTCAGTTTCGAGATGACTGAGCAAGCTGACCTAAGTCAGATACTGGAGAAGCTCAAGCGCCGGATCCTACAGCGAAAGGATATTACCGACGACGACACGACAACGAGTGACCATCCGGATCGGCGGCCGATCGGCGAAATGACGTTCGATGAAGCGGCAATGTCCGACAGCCGTGTAAGGACCGGCGCGACACGCGTAATGATCGACATGATCGAACAACTCGTATCGGGGACGGAACGGACGAGCACCGACACGGCGTCGGTCGGTGGGTCGCTGCCGAAAACCGCCCAGCACCTGCCGGGCTATGTGCGAGGCCGAGTGCAGATCGAAGTCCCGGCAAGCGATGCGAGCGGGAAGCTTGCCTACGAACAGTCCAAGACGCGCGTACGTCATCTAACGAGCCACTTGCGGGATCTATTTCCCATACCGACGACCAATCGCAAACGAAAGACGCAGCAGCGCACGGGCAACTTGGACAGCCGTCGGCTCTATCAGGCCGCGTACAGCTCGCAAGTTTTTGCCGTGCGAGGCCGACCGGCACCGCGAGGACGAACGCTGATCGCGTTGCTCTTGGACGCCAGCAGCTCCATGAACTGGGGAATTCGCCATCGCTACGCGCTCGACACCGCCGTGCTGCTCAACGAATCCCTCGCCCATCATAATAATACACAGGTATATACTTACTCCCATTCAACACGGGAGGAGGGAGTTTGCGTCTTGTATCCGCATGGTCGAGCGGGGGAGGCGGCGACGGCGGCGCGGCTGGGGAATTATCGGACCCGTTCGGCGAACTACGACTACGCGGCGATCTGGGGAGTAGTGAGTTGCTTGGCGCGGGAGGCGGAAGGGGCCGAGCGGCGATTCTTGTTTGTCGTCAGTGACGGGCAGCCATGCACGCCGCTCGGGCAGATCA
>JAGQPD010001067.1 GCA_020426865.1 Planctomycetales bacterium | reverse complement strand
AGCGGTACTCGTACTCGTACTCGATGATCGCGCCGGCAATGGAACGAATGTTGAACCCTTGTCGATCGACGACGAGCGAGTACGCGTACCGGGATTCTGAGTATGACTGCGTTCCCGGCGCTGGAACGTAACACACTTGTGTCGGGCCTTCGGCCCTGGGGGCGTGGGGCGCCGAAACCGGGCCCTTCGGGCCCGGCGGCGGTTGTGAAGGGCCTTCGGCCCTGAATTCGCTGAGTTCAAGGTGACATTTTGGGCAATACCCTGGCTGCTTCCAGTTGGGGAACGTGTTCTCGTTTACTTCAGTTTTTCGCGGAGCGGCGCGATGATCTCGCGGGGAATAAACTTCGCCAACATTTCATCGGTAGCCAAAGGGGCAATCTGTTTGATCAGGCTACTGGAAACGTGTGCCAAGGATTGATCGGCCATCAGAAACACCGTTTCGACATCGGGATCAAGTTCGCGATTGGCGAGCATCATCGTGAACTCGGCGGCAATATCGGTCAGAGGGCGGATCCCACGTAGCATTAGCCGAGCCCGAGATTGATGAACGAAGCTAACGGCCAAGCCTTGAAACACCTTGACTTCCACATTCGGCAAATGCCGCGAGACTTCGCGCACCAGATCGGATCGTTCGGTAGGACTGAACAGCGACTGCTTCTCGACATTGACTCCGATCCCGACGATCAGCTTATCCACCAGTCGACTGCCGCGCTCAATAACATTTAAGTGCCCTAGTGTGATCGGATCGAAGGACCCGGTGTATACCGCCACTCTTTCGCCCAGGTCGTTCTTTACCATACCGAGGTCCTTTGGATTTGCCGCTAAGATCAACAGCCATTTGCTGCAGGAAGCACTGGCCGCGCACCAGCAAGATAGACAACCTGCGGCGTGTCGTGCAAGTACGCCATCGTCAGATTCCGCGTCGACGACAGCGATCGACGGGAACGGAAAAACGCCAATCGGGCACTAAGTCGCTCTGGCTTGTTCGAACGCGAGGATCGTGCTCTGCTTGAGATAGACGGTCAACCCATAGATCCCCAAGACCAACCCGGTGGGGGCGCAGTAACAAGTGAAGATCAAGGCCAGTCCCAGTGAGAGGGCAGCCAGTCCCAGCGGACGGTTCCGCAGGCGGTAGTTACGAAATCCGGCGTAAATCTGCAGGCCGCCGACGATGATCAAAATGATTGCCGCGATCCCGTAATACCCCAACATCAACCACCAGACATGGGGATCACCGGGGAATTCACTGGCCGCGCCGGGTGTGGTGGCTTGGATGCCAAACACGACCAGTGTGAGGACAAAAAACGCCGCCGCCAACAACAACAATGCCCCGTGAATGACCAACAAGACCGCAACCTCGCGGACTCGCTTGGCCGGATCGGCCGAGCCAGCGCGAGTTTCCTGAGCGGTCGGGGACGCGTACGGGTTGCCCCCATCGTCGAGATGGTCACGAAACGGGTTCTCCACCGATTTCCCGGCGTCGACCGGACCGTCCGTCGACCGTTCCTCGTAAGGCGATGCCTCCAAAGGCGGTTCACGGTCCGGACGATCGTCGCTTGGTGGGTAGTTCGGCGTCATGGAAATGGAATTCCCGAGGAAAACGGCGTATCGCCTGGGGTCGCCTGGGTCGGTTCAGACGCTGCCTTGGCGAGCATTTTCGGGTGTTGGGGGGGGGACGACCGTGATGAACTAGTGGACTCAAGTCACCAACGATTCGGCGGTACAGGCCCCCTCGTTCGGATAACCCGCACCATCGGCACCGTATTCCCCATTGTTTCGCTCGTGACTGTTTCGCTCGTGACAGCCACAATCTTTGGACTATACTAGCAGGTTTGGGAGACAGATCGACGCCCGATTTCCTTACCAGGGCGTGGGACAGTGAAAGGAAAGTGGCCCCATGGCCAAAGGCCTTACCATAACCGCCATGATTATCGCCGTGCTGATCCTTGTGCTATTCGCCATGGATTTGATCATCAGCTTTCCGTTTCAAAAGGCGAAACCGATGATGGATATTGCGTTCGTCGTCTGCGCACTTGGACTGGGCTATATTAGCTGGCTCACTCTAAAGGAGGTCCGCTAGTTACGAGGATGTTATGCGGCCTCTTTGAGTAACGAACGTGACGGACGCCCAATATTTTCCGTCATCGCACGCTGGGTGCTGTCCGATAGCGTTTCCACGGTGAATCCGGCCTGGTCGCGAGCAACCGCGACATGTTCTAGCATCCTGTCCAACCCCCGCTCGCTCCCGGGCATCCCCACCATGTCCGAGATCCGAATCGCGATCCGGACCAGGCGAGACTGCTCATTGGCTAATTTGATCAGCGTCCGACAGGGTCGAGGACTCGTCCACCGAAATCGAGCAACTTGCCGATACGGCAACACCAAGTGTGTGGGGAAACGCCAGAGTCCAAACCGCACTTGCTGCGGTTTCTCCCCACCATTGCGGAAGGTTGGATGGGAAGAGCCTATCACACCAATGGCTCGGATACCGCGTCGAACCATGACATCCCAACAGTCGGGTATGCCGTTATTTCCCAATAGCAACGTCGTGATTGTTTCCCCCGCGTCGGCGGCGGAATCCAACCGCGAAGTCAGTTCATGCAGGAAAAGCGAACGCTTGGCGTGAGCACCGCACCAGGCACTGTCGGCCTGCAACGCGATCTCGTCGAGTTGAGAAATGCCGCCGGTCATTTCCTGCAGGGAAGACGCGTCGGGCCCCCCCATCCCCCAGGTCACAGGAAGCTGATGGCGAGACACGATCGCCCTTATCCCATGCAAGAGCTCGCGTCGTCTTTGATACTCCGCCAACGCCGTTTGGTCCGCTCCCAACTCGGTGTCGACCGATAACTGGATCACCTTCCGACCGTACAATGCCATCTCGTTCGACCTCCTGTCTGTCCCCCCATTAGGCCAAGCTTCCGCAGTCTCGTACCTTTCGCGAACCGGGCCATGGGTCGCTAGGTAGCATCGGCACTCCCGACCAAAGGCCTAAACGCTGATTGGCCAGCCCGAACATCCGCTACGATACACATTCGCTGCCAAATTGACAGTTCACCGCAGAGCATCCGCGGACGCTCCGCGGTTCCTAACTATTTGTACGCGAACGCTTTACGATCGTCGCTAATCCGATGGCATATCGTTTGCTAACCAATATCGGAACAACGTTAGCGAATGACCCTGGGAACAAATGCAACGAACATCCACACCCTATGGGCCGGCCCCTAGGGTGGCCCGTCGTTGCCGAACCGAGAACAGGAGCAATCAACATGTCACGATCAAACCCCTGGAATGTCCGCGGCGGAAATTTATTCGACGTCCTTCGTCGCGAAATGGACGATCTGGTCGGTCGGATCCAGACCGGCGAAGGCGGTTGCGACGAAATGTCGTCATTTGCACCGCGGGCCAACGTCGCCGAATCCGACAAGTTCTAGATGATTACGCTTGACCTACCCGGCATGAAACCCGACGATGTCGCCATTGAGTTGCACGAAGGTCGCTTGACCATCTCGGGCGAACGACAGGCCGAAAAGGCCGAACCTGGCGAGACGTTTCACCGTTTGGAACGCCCCTGCGGGAAGTTCCGCCGGACCTTCAGTCTGGGGCCGGATGTCGACAGCGAAAATGTTGAGGCGCAGTATTCGGATGGCGTCCTGCGGGTCACCGTTGCCAAATCGGCGAAAGCGCAACCCAGACGCATTAACATCAAGTCGTAACCGACGCATGATCCCCAACGTTGTTTAGCGAGCGGCGATGCTTTCCACCACCTGGGTCGTACTGTTGATCGTCGCTCTGCTGACCGTGCTCATTGCGAGTTGGATCCTAACGCTACTCGGCATTCCGGGTAACTGGATAATGATCGCGGCAGTGGTTGCCTACGACGTGCTGCTGCCTACCAATTCGGCCTGCCATATCGGCTGGCTTTGGGTCGGTGCCCTCGTGTTGCTGGCACTGCTGGGAGAATTTCTGGAATTCATCGCTGGGGCTGCCGGAGTGGCCAAAGTTGGCGGCACGCGACTTAGCGCCTGCCTGGCACTCGTCGGATCAATGATCGGCGGAATTGTCGGCGTCATCTTTCCGCTTGGCTGGTTACTACCTGTTATCGGCCAAGTTCTTGGCGTCCTCTTCTTCGCTTCCGCCGGTGCCCTCGTCGGTGCCATGCTCGGCGAAGACTGGCATGGCCGTGACCTGAACGACAGCTTCCGAGTCGGGATGGCAGCCTTCTGGGGGAGACTGTTAGGATCGATCGCCAAGTCGCTCGTCGGTGGCGTAATGGTCGCCGTAACGACCGCCGGCGTGTTCCTCTAATTGGCTCTTGATCAATTCGCTACGTCGGCCGCATTCGACGCGTTGGTCGCGTTCGACTCGCCCGACGGTTCCGCGTGACCAGACTCGTCCGACGTGTCGACTTGGCCGGACGCGTCCGCCGAATCCACCTGGTCGGGCTCGTCCGCCGGCGGCATAATCCGCTTGAGGTCTCCTCGCCGCTCCCAGGGCAACAATGTGCCCCAAGCGTCTGGCGGTTCGTGCTCATCGGCCAACCCCAGTATCTGATGCTCGTCGTCCACGGTCATCAGTCCGGAGACGTGTCGCTGAGCATCTGCCCCAACGACCAATCGCGGCGCATCCTTGGTTTCGACGAACTCGAGCTGCGGAAAATTCGCGTGAGCGCCGAGCTTGGCGAGCGTGTTGCTGGCTGCATCCGCAATCGTAACAACCCCATGCTGGTCGTAAAAGTCTGGCTCCAGGACTACCACTGGGCTGCCGATTTTGTTGAGAATCCGCAGCGAGCCCCCTTGTCCACCCGCGATACCGACTTCCACAAGCGCCTTGCCGCGATTGTCAACCACTCGCAGGCCTTGGCACGTCAGCACTTCAAACTTGGCGTTCTGTCGTGGAAACAAATCGCCACGCAGACCAAACGCCAGGGACATAAAGAGTAACGGATAGACAATCCAGCGTTCTCGTTGCGTCATTGGACGACCGTCCTCCTCTTACAGTCCTGATTCTGGCATCGGCGGCCTCCCCCGATTGGTGGCGTTCGAATACACCTTCACGGCGGGAGAATTCTGCATTTTACAGGGATCGATGGTGTCGGCTATCCCGGTTACATCGGTCAAGTCAACCTTATCGGACGCGAATCAGGGCAAATAACGGTTCAGTCCGTTCATTCTTTGATAGATCAAGCCCGCGGCAAGCTATAGTTCCCTGCAGAGGGGTGAACTCACGACGGTGTGCAGCCATCCCACCCACCTATATGTCCGACGAATGAGGACACCATTCATTCCTACCTAAGGAGGCATTTTCATGACGCAGGTCGAGTCTCAGAATGACACCCAACAGAAATCAGATTGCTGCAAAAGTGGCAAATCAGGATTCTTAACAACCAAACGAAGCATCCCAGTTTGGGTATTGGGCGCCGCACTATTCGCTGCCGCTTATATGCACTTCGTTGCCATTCGTTAACCAAACGATTTGCTGCCGTCAATTGTCGGACGTGGTGTGCCTGTGCCACCAAGATGCAAAGGCACCTCCCCAAGCAGAAGCGAACAAGCCAAAAGACCCGGGCGATGTCATCGCACGGGTCTTCGCCACATCGTAGGACTTGCCGGGCGATCGTCACCTGTCGGCGTTGCGATTGGCGGTACTCGTCTTGTCCCCGTGAATTTCGCGCAAGCGCGCTGCCACCGGATATTGTTGATCGGGGCCGCTACGACGAAGCGCCATCTGCAAGTACATTGTGGCGAGGTTCTTTTTTCCAGCTTGCACTGCTTCGTCGGCCTGACGGATCAACTTCTCCACTTCCTTGCGACGCAGCAGCTCGTCGTCCGATTGTTGGCGTCGGATCGCCGATAGACTTGACGCTCCCAGATCGGCACTGCTCGGTTTGGCTTCCACGGATGCCGCCGCCGATTTCGTCGCATCGCCCAGCCGCCGGTGAGCGCTGCCGGCGTCCGTGGAACTGCCCGATACTATTTCCCGTACCTGCGGTGTTTGCTCGAACTCCAAACGGGCCAGCCGCTCTGCCACCGGCGACAGAGTCGGCCCGTTGGTATATGGTGTAGGCGCACCGATGGGCATGCCACCCACAACCGGAATGATGCCACTGACAAACGGC
The DNA here is from genome assembly GCA_020426865.1 of Planctomycetales bacterium. GTDB lineage: Bacteria > Planctomycetota > Planctomycetia > Pirellulales > Pirellulaceae > JAGQPD01. The sequence continues at coordinate 493 of JAGQPD010001067.1, read as the reverse complement.
CGCTGCACGCCGTCAAACATGAACCCACCTCCGCCGCTGGGTATCACCATCGATGGCACGACGGAAGTCATCGATCGGCGGCTCCCTTGCTGGGCGGAAAAGTTCAACGACAAGCCGCCCGTTCGGAAACCAAAATTCGCGCCGCCGCCCGGATCAAACCCGCCAAAAGGTGGCACGGCGTTTCCGTGAAATCCTCCAAAGCCAGCCACATTCCAACCGACGCCGAAATTCTCATGAAAGCCATTGCTGCTTCCGACGAGTGGCGTCTGGACGACAACTTGCTGAGCCGCCGCGAACCGCGCCAGCGGCAGCAACGCCCCCAACGAGGCGAATAATACGATTGCCAGCTTCCTGTGTGGTTGCTTGATTGCCATCAAATTCGCTCCTGCAATTCGTCTGCCCCCCCCCCTGCCCCAACACATGATAAACGCCGCGGACCAACGCAACTTCTTTCGCAGCTCATCCACACATTGTAGCGAATTGTGCAATTCTG
>JAGQPD010001066.1 GCA_020426865.1 Planctomycetales bacterium | reverse complement strand
CGTTCAGAATATTCTCCGCTGGATACCCGTTCCTGCGGTCGGCATCTGTACCGAAGGCGTCATTGCGATGACGAATGTGGCAGGGGAACGGCTGTTCGGAGTGAACAGTCCGGTCTGTGTCGGTCAGCCAGCGACCGCGGTTTTGCCTCGTTCAATTGTCGACTGTCTCAGCGACTCGTTGGCCCCCCAGGACCCGAGTGGATTTCGTGTCTTGGCCGCCATAGGTTCTCAAGAATGTCATGTCCAGGTCATCCCCTTGACCGACGGTCGCGAAGTCCTCGGAAACCTGGTAATTGCAGAGGAACTGGCATGCGAAACCACCGCCTAGACCAACTGATGCGGATCGTCGAATCGTTGCCCGCACTGCCAACGGGACACGTAAATTTGTTGCGATATTTGGATGATCCCGATTGTTCGCAGCTGGTAATTGGCGAGCTGATTAGCCAGGACCCGGCGTTGGCGGCATGTGTTCTGCGAGTTGCCAATTCGTCGTTTTACGGGATGTTGGGGCGAGTGGCAACGATTCCCCAAGCGGTCGTCTTGTTGGGGACCCATGCTGTTCGCAGCATTGTACTTGGTGCCGGTGTGTTTCGTTCCTTGGCCTTTGACGAACGACATTGGCGGTGTGCCACCCTGAATGTGTGGAGTCATTCGCTCCAGACGGCCGTCGCCGCTCGTGGTCTCGCCCAGCGGTTTCCCGCGTCGAGAATGGACGCCGACGCGGCGTTTACCGCCGGATTGCTGCACGACATCGGCAAGTTGCTCTTTGTTCGCCATATGTCCAATACCTACGAAGAGGTCCTCGAACGACATCGTTCCGAAGGACAGCCACTGTGCGATCTTGAGCGCGATGCGTTTCATGTCGATCATGCCCATCTCGGTGCAGCACTGGGAGAAAAATGGAATTTTCCGCAGCAACTCAACCAGGTCATTGCCAGGCACCATAGTGGCCCTGCCGTGAGTGCCAATGACACAATGTTGCAAATCATCGAGCTCGCTGATGTCCTTGCGAGGCTGACGGCACCACGTGCAAGCGGCCAGGTTTGTGTGTTGGTCGATCGCATTTCCAACCTGCTGCAAGACTTCGTGGGGGATTCGCATGTTCGTCAGATCGTGTTGCAAGTCGCACCGATTCCGACCGCCGACGCTCGCCGCTGCTACGCAAACGGAAATGGCACCGCTGATCACAAGGCCGGCGCGCGATTTGGTGCCGATGAGATTTCCGTGGCGCTCGACCTGCAATCCAGCACGCTTCGTGAGGCGATTGTCTTGGTTTGTCTATCCTTGGGCTGGACCCCGATCAGCGATTCTGGTGCGGGATGCGGACACGTCTTGATTACCGACAACGATTGCGATCGTGATCGAATCGTCAGTAGTCGGCCGACGATCTGGGTGGACGAATTGTTGCGGGGAAGGGCGGGAGATCGCCAAGGGTGCCTGGATGTGCTGGAACTCCAGCAGCGGGTGATGCAGGGGCTCGGTGAAAGAAACCTATCCGACGTGCACCATCGCTCGGGCATCTGGAATTCCCTCGACGTTTCCCTGGTTGAGGACCACGTGATATGACCGCGCCCCTTGTCCTATTCGTAGACGATGAAGCCGGCGTCGTAAGCGCCTGCAAGCGAGCTTTGCGGCGCGAGCCGTGGGAGATTCGAATCACGACGTCAGCCGACGAAGCCCTCCAACTGATTGCTGCCGAGGACTTTGCCGTGGTGGTTTCCGATCAGCGAATGCCCGCGATGGACGGTGCGGAACTATTACGGCAAGTGTCGCAACTGAAGCCCGACACGGTGCGGATCATTCTCACCGGACATGCCGATATCGATTCCGCAGTCGACGCGATCAATCGGGGACATGTATTCCGATTACTTGGTAAGCCATGGAACGAC
>JAGQPD010000034.1 GCA_020426865.1 Planctomycetales bacterium | reverse complement strand
GTTTTCGGGTGCGGAACGTGAGTACTTACTCCAACCCCATTATCTCACACCAGGGATACGAAGCCGGCCAAAGAGGCTCGAAGGCTACGCGATCGCGCCACTAGAAAAAATGCGATCCACCGCGGCAGCTCGGCGTACGTCCGATGCTTGTTCGACTCGTGGCATACGGGCCACGCGATGGCGATTCCATACGTTGTAGTCTCGCGAGTCAACAAGACCGTCTGTCGCTAGAAAGTTCCCCTCACTCCATTTGGACGACACAGTAAACTTGTGTGCATTCCAAATCTGAAAATCCAACTCATCGACCGAATAATCTAGATTGGCATCACCAAGACGTGTTCCCTTCAAATCAACGATCCAAAACAACACGTCGTTGGCATCGACCAGGCCGTCGCCGTTAACGTCGAATACAACATCCTGTGCGTTCGACGCGGTGCTCGCGGTTAACGCATCAATGTCGGAATTGGTAAGCGTTCCGTCGCCGTTGAAGTCGCCTGGTAATCTAGCAACAATCGCAAGTTCGCTGGCACTTAACGCGACGTCGTAGACCCGTACGTCGTCGATATTGCCGGCAAAATACTGATTGTTATCGCGAATGTCCGCGCCAACGCCAACGCCGATGCTGGCGTCAAGGTCGCGTGCGGTTCCCGAGGCGGAACCAGACAACACCCCGTCGACATATATCCGCCCAGCCGCCCCTTGACGCATCGCTGCCACATGGTGCCATTGGCCGTCATTCACGGTACGATTCGAAGAGAAGTCGAATTGGTACGCATCGTTGCCATAGATGAAAAACTGCAGCCGGCCGTTACCAGCGATCTTGAATTGATACTCGCCGTTGAAGCCGCCATTGCGCTGTTGGATTATCACGCCGTTCTTCGTGGTCGTCGTGCGGATCCAGGCCGACACGGTAAAGTCAGTGTTTCCCGCCAATGCTGGCCCAGTGCCGAACGTGACCTTGTCGTTCAACCCGTCCAGCGATAAACCCGAACCTGTTACACCTGCCACTCGCTGCACGCCACCACTGAGCACACCGGTGTGTCCGTTGCCGGTTGCATCGTTGGCCGTGTCGCCGGTTGCTTCGTCGAACTTCCAGTGGGCAATTGGAGATAGCGGCTGCAACAGGACCGTTGCCTCCTGAGTCTGTCCCGTGGCATTGCGGACGATGTATGTGAACGAGTCAGCAGTGCTGTCCAGTGACGTACGGGTGTATGTGAACGACCCGTTGCCGTGATGCGTAAGCGTGCCGCTCGTCGGTTGCGTGAATGACAGCAATTGAGCGGAGCCGTCCAAAGTCAAGTCATTTGCCAGTACATTGACGGTTACCGGGTCGCCGCTACGATAGTATGCGGTATCCTCGGCTGCAATCAGCGGAAGCCATGGTGGCAAGTTCATAGCGTCCACGGCGTTGCGAGCCGACGGCGATACATCCAGCTTCCAATAATCTACCATGTACGGAATCATGTTTTGGCCAGACTCGCGAGACCAGCGGATCAGCCACTGGTCCTTTTCTTGCTGACCTGGTGACGGTAGCGACGCGGTGTTGCCGGTATCGTAGTCCTCGTTGTAGCTGCCAAGAACCTTGCGATACATCTCCCAACCGAACCCGTCCGCCAATTGGAAATAGAATGGGTAGGCGTTCTTGTCATCGAACGTCGACGCGCCTGCATCGTTAATCGTCGCGATCGCCCTTGTCATCACTTCGTCGGGATGGGCCGACCATTGCCAACCGCTGGTGCCGGGAGTGGCAACAACCGCTTCCAACGCGGCATTGGCGAAGATGTTGACCGTTACCTCGACGTCGCCCGGGAATGTGTAGTAGTTGTCCCACCCCCATGATTTGTCCGGGCGTCGCTGCATTTCGTGACCCAGCTCATGGAAATATCCCCAGTCGCCTTCTCGCAGCAACTGCGGGAGATTGACCAGTCCCGTGGATGCGGACGTCGGGCCCTGGATCGGGTATCCGGCGTGCAGTAGCCCCACGCTAATTTGCACATCCACGTTAATCCGTTCGGGACCGCGGCGATGTCCTTCGTGACCAGCCACGTAGTCTTGGAATTCCAAGACTTGCTGCCAATAGTTCATCAACGCCGTCGGGCTATCGAGGTTGCGGATCCACGACGAAGGAACGGACATTGCCACCCCATCCGATACAAGCTCGGCGTAAGGAGCCGGCATTCCACGTTGTTGTTCGATCCATTGCTGATCGGTCGTTTCGCCAAGCACAAATGTTGGTGCAAGAATGGCGTTACTGATTGTGACATCTTGCGTCCCTTGGAAGACGGGCTCGTCTCCAAGGTCGATATAGATCGCTCCGCCGAATTCACTACCGACCTGCATCGTCGTGGTAGTGATGTCGAATTGCCGCGCGACACCATACGGCACACGGGACCAACTACTGCGGGAGCGGATGTCATCCACATGGCCGCTGATGCGCACGCGATATCCGCTACCGGCGAATGCAGTGGGAACCGTCACCGCGACGATTTCGCCCGGGGCCGCATAGAGTCCAGTGGAATGCCAACGAGTGACCGACGTGTCGATCGATATTGTTCGTGTCACCCGTTCCGCGCCTGCCGGTATGACGCCATAGACGGCCTGGGCAGTACGATGGGCGGTTAGCTCCGACAAGGGCGCTGCCGATCGAAGGTCCGCCTCGCGCATAAGCAACGCCTTGGAAAAACTGTCCGTTACCGGCGACGCTGGCGTCGGATTGATTTTCGCAATCCGTAATTCATAGGACCGATCAAGTAAAGACATTAAGGTGTCGTTGTTCGGCAGGACGTTGAACAAGCCGTCCAGCGTGGTGGCGCCGGTCGTGAGCTGTGTTGGCGAATATCCCGGTGTGGCGTCCAGCATGGCAAGAACATCGTCGGAATAGATTTGGTCGCTTGCGAACGGCGTGACGCTGATCAGGCCCGTCTCCCATCGATTGCCGGTCGGAAAGCCAATGCCTGCCCCGCGCAGTAACTGGTTTCCGGGTGCCTCACTCTGTGGCTTATTCCACCACCAATCGTATCCAACACCGTATTCGGCGAGAAATAGTCCGCCTCCGTTCAGTGCAAACGTCTGTAGGGCATCTAGATTGGATGTCGAGAGCGAGCTGCCGAGCCATCCCACGTAAATCGCTGCGGACGGCAAATTGGCAGCGAGATTCCCCGTACTGGCTACCACCACGTTGGTGTACCCCTGCGATAGCAGCCATGTGCGCGTGCCGCTGTCCATCGTGACGATGCGTTCGCTCTTGCTGGGACTGCCCGTTAGCCAGGCAATACTATTCCGGTAAAACTGTCCTGTCGTACCCTCGTTACCGTAGGTCCCCATCTGCAGCATCTGATGGTCCGGAACCGCGACGACTCGGCCAGCTCCAAGGCTGCTGAAGGCAATCACCGGGCCCGCGCTGGCATCACCCGGATAATTGGCTGCCACATATGTCGTCGGTCCGTAGGCGACCATCCGACCCGGCTGCACTCCACTGTGAATCGACGTTACCCCGGACATGATCTGTGCGCGGGCTTGCGGAGCGTCGATGGCGGCATTTACGAAGATGGATACCGACGCGGTCGCAGTTCCGTCCCGATCATCCGTGATCGTGTAACTGAAACTATCCAGCCCAACAAAATCTATCTCCGGGAGGTATTGGTAGGACCCATCCGGTTGCTGTGTCAGCGAACCATGTGACGGAGCCGTCGTGCTGATGATCGTTAACGTATCGCCATCCTCGTCGCGATCATTGACCAGGATACTGTCGATCGTAGCCGCAGCGTTCGACCCCATCAGAATCGTGTCGGGGTTCGCGATGGGAATCGCACTGAAGACCGTGCGGCACTCAAGCTGCTCGAGCGCGCACCGCAGCCGGTTCACCTTTCGTGCAGATTTGCGCAATGACTCTCCTCATCTATCTTGCCAACTTCAACGAATCTCCGATGCGTCGTGACACCGGACATGGAGCCGAATTCGCGATCCTTGTCTCTTTCTGTTTCTACCGCTTTCGAAAAAATTGGTTAATTCATTCGCTCGGCTCATCCTTCAATTCCATGATTTCGATCTTTCGGAAGTCCACCGGGTGGCTTTCTGATTGCAAAGAGATCGTGCCCTCCTTCAAGATCAGGCCACCCTCCCCGGCCAACTGCTTGGCATGGGCGTCGCGTGGATCGTACTGCGGCGCCTGATACGACAAGACCTCCTCGTCGTTGATCATATGCTTAATCACCCTGCCCCCACGTACTTCCACCTCCGCCGTGACCCATTGCTCTCCATGGTACGTCTTCGAGCGTGAACTCGTGCAATGCTGCGTGATCAGCTTGCCGTTCATCTCGACGTTGGTTCCCGGCGTGCAAAGATTGCCTGTCGTCCGCGCGTTAGTACCGTCGCCGCCCAGCAATTGCACTTCAATAGAGACCGGAAAATCCTGGTCCTTGGCCATCGACGTCGGTGATTCGCCGTGAATCATGATACCGCTGTTTCGCAACGCCCATCCCGGGCCGCCCGGACATTGCTCTCCAACAAACCGATACTCGACTCGCATCCGATAGTTCGCAAACTTGTCCTTGTAAAAAATATGTCCATAACGTTCGTTGAACTGCTCGTAAGCGTCATATCGCACCTTGAGCATCCCGTCCTCGACGCGAAATGTATTGCCGAAATTGTCGTTAAGGTCGTATCCACGGATCTTGACGTGCCATCCGTCGAGATTCGTCCCATTGAACATCGATTGCCACTGGCCATCCTCCGGCTCCGCCGCCGCCAAGAATGACGGGGATGCCGTGTGAGCCATCGTGCATGCCCAGAGGGTCACTACACCTCGATACCAAAATGCTGATGAAAAACGTGACATCGTCGCTATGCTCCTGTTAAGCCCTTTTTTTGAATCAGTTGCAGCCGCTGTCGATAGGTTCTATCTTCCCCTCGACCGCGAAGTTGATCAAGAAGGCAGTGATGCCGCAAGGAACGTGAGGGGAGGCAGGATGATCGGAGGCCGACGACGGCGGGCAGGTGTATGGGAAAGGATGACGATGGGGAATCAACGAGAGTTCGCGTCGTGTTCGGCCTCTTCGCGTTCAACGTCGGCGATACAATCCAGCAATGCCTTGGCCTCTTCGGGCGAGAGTTTTGCGGTGTCGTCGGCGGTTGGATGGTTGCCGGAAGCGTTGTCAGTTGTGGCTCGGTCTTTGTGTGAACCATTCATCGCAGGTGTCCTTGGGACGGGAGGGCGCGGAAGACGACAAGAATGGGGAAAATATAAGCGACATGGGCCGCCAAGTGAATAGCGATTTTTCCAAGGACTGACGAAGGGCCGCAAACGGACGGGCTTTCAGGGGGAATCGTCATCTTCCTGGTCGTCACTTGGCGCGTCGTCGCCGGACCAAACCTTCCGAAGTTCATCCGAGGCAGCGGAGCGAATGCCTTCATCTTCGAGGACCTCTTCGGTGGCCATGTCCATCTCATTGCGGCGGAAGATCATCGTTTCGTAGTTACCATGCAGTTTTATGGTGACGTAATCGTCCTGGCAGTTTTTGAGAGTTTCGACGAGGTGCGCGAGATTCTTGATCTCGACATCATTGATCGTGGCGACGACAGCAAAGAATTGATTGTCGTAGCCTTCGCTGGTGGGGTGTGAGAATAATCGAGGCCCGAGAATTACGAGCTCTTGTCCCGGGAACTCTGGCTTGGCGGCGCGGCTATCAAACAACGGGCTCTCCAAAGCACCGAGCATAGTCTGTCCGGCACCCTGCAGCCGCGCGAGAAGGTCTTGGCTGGGAGTCGTAAACAGCATTGGTCCATAGATAAAATAAGGCGGGTACGTTCCTTTGAGCGGCGGTATGAGCCATTCACGTTCTGCGCTGACAGGTACGTTGACGTCGTGCGATTCGCCGTTGCGCAAGATTTTCAATGGTACGACACCATCTTGAGCAAGTTTCGGTACGAGATATTGGAATGACAACTGCAGCTCGCCGTTGATCCGCACATTCCCTTTTCGGTCTAGCGGCACATCGCCGACGTGCGTGATCACATCGTATTCTTTCAGCGGGTAATCATCATTCCGAAACGGGGCCGTGACCATCATGCCCCCTTGAACATCTTGCAGGCCGAGCTTTTGACGGAGTGCGTCGTTTTCGACGGTCTGAAACCGGTCGAATAGCCTTGATTTTCCGTCGTAGTGGCCGTCGTCGACATCGGCCAGGAAGGTGGCTATCTCTTCGGCTGGAATGAGGTACCCAATATTCTCCGCGTCGCGTACGCCGCTGAAAACCAGGCCCACGATCTTATCGTCCGAGACGGCAGGTCCTCCACTGTTTCCCGGATTGAGTGCCGCGTCGACTTGGATTCGCAGCCCAAACCCTTCCAGATAGAACGAAGTCGCCTCGATCCGTGAGATAATTCCCTCAGTAATGGACATTTGCTCTCCGCCTATCGGAAATCCGTAGACGTTGACGGCATTTTTCAGCGATGGCAGGTCGGTGGAAAGTTCCAGGGCGGGACGATCCTGGAAGAAGTTGTCGTCGTCGACGGTGATGATGGCCAGGTCCATTTCCGGAGAAACCGCCAGGACCTTGGCACTCTTGCGCTGGCTGGATTGGTTCGCCTGCACGTACAGCCGCGTGGCGTACTGCACGACATGGGAATTGGTTAGGATGCGATTGTTGGCGATGACGACGCCCGAGCCGGTCGATTCTTGCGAGCGGGACTTGGTCCAGGGGCGGACGAAGTCTGGAGCTCGTTGGGTGGCGTGAATCTTGACTACGGCGTCTCGGACGTTGACTTGAGCGATGGCAGTCCGGGGGACGAGGACAGCGGCACAAGGGGCGATGCCCAGGACCAGTAGGAGAATGCGGTAACGGGCGGGTAAAACAGCGCGAAGCAAGTTTGCGGTCCTTTACAAATAGTAAGGTTATAATAGCGAACGGCGGCCGCACGTAGCGTAGCCGTTCGGCCATATCTTAGGCGTTCTGCGCAAAAAAATCCAGCGCGGTCGCGGGGTACGTCATTGAATTGCGGTATGATCCCGACGGATCGGCGGAAGCCATGGCGATATTCGAAACGCGCGCAGGGCACTACAATAATAGGGGACTTGCCCTGACAACCATGAACAATCGCGAAAGGAGACGATCGTATGACATGCCAGCACCTGAAAAAACTGTATCAATTGTGCCAGGAAAACGAAATCCGGCTGGCTGCCACCGACTTGATCCATATCGTGTGTCGCGAATGCGGAGAGACAGAGGTCTGTCCTTCAATGCTGATGGAGCACGCCGCCCCACCTGACGAATCGGATCCCGCTACGCCAAATGCGGATCGTCCATGATTGAAATCTCGCAAGATGTGGTCATCATCAATCCGTCGGCTGGGCGCGGCCGCGCCGGACAACGCTGGTCGTCGATCGCGGCACAGGTCGCGCCCGACGCGAACGTCTGTATCACGGAGTCCGCTGGCGATGCCGAGCGAGCGGCGCGCGAGGCCGCTGGGCAAGGCTGCGAACGTGTTATCGTGGTCGGTGGAGACGGCACGATTCACGAAGCGATCAACGGTATCTTGTCGGTTGAGGATTCCCATACCGCACTTGGCGTGGTACCCCTTGGTTCCGGCGACGATTTCGCTCACGGTATCATCCTCTCCGGCGTTGGTCACCCCGCACCCGCGCCCTGGCGTCGGGCCGTGACAATCGACGTGGGACGCGTCGTCGCCGGGGGGAGGTCTCGCTATTTCTGTAACGTGTTGGGGATCGGCTTTTCCGCCGCGATTGCTCGGCATGCCCAACGCCATCGGTGGCTGCGAGGCCGGCCCCGATATGCCATGGCACTCGCATTGGCCATGTTCAAGGACTTTCACCATGCCCCGGTCTCCGTATCGTACGACGGTGGCCCCTTGCAGGAGACAAAGACGCTGCTGTTGAGTGTCTCGCTCGGCCCTCGCGAAGGGACGTTCGTGTTGGCTCCCAATGCACGGGCTGACGACGGACAGTTTGATGTGCTCCACGCTGGCGCACTATCGCGATGGCAAGTTGCTCGGTACCTCCCCCGGATCTTTCGCGGCGATATCCCCACCGAAGACGCTCGAATCGAGGCGCGGCAGTGTCATACCGCAAAAGTCATTAGCGGTAACCGGCCGTTGGTGGCACATGCGGACGGTGAGATAATTGTCGGACCGGAAGCGAATTGCCGGGAGATAGCGGTCAGTCTCATCCCTGCCCGATTGAGTGTCCTGTTGCATTGACGGCCCCTCCCGCTGAACCATTGCCGTTCGTGTTCGTTCCCGTTTCTCGGCGTCCGAGTCGGCCCGATTGGCGATCATCCGGCCAACCTCTTCGTTCACTTTTACCTGGCAGCTCATGCTTGCTGCTCCTGCTTTCGCAAAAACCAGTTGCTGTGGCAAGTTCCGTGTGGACAGGTTATCTCGCGGAGATAAAGAGTCACGAAGATCCATGGGAGCGAGATGGGTGATCATAGCACTCGAACCATTTACGAAAAGTCGTGAGCTCGTCATTTTGCTGGCCGCCGAAGACGCCGGCGGTACGGTTCGAGGTATTGGCAGCCCGGACAAATGCTTAATACTGTGTGGTTCGAGGTATTGGCGATCGTCACATGCAAAGTGCCGGATAATGTCGCAACAGCGAAGGGTAGAAGTGACGGCGATTGTAGAATTGTATCACCAAGACGACGGCAAATCTTCGGCAACTGTGAACGGCCTGATTCACTGGTCTTGCTCAAGACT
>JAGQPD010001065.1 GCA_020426865.1 Planctomycetales bacterium | reverse complement strand
AACGTCGTGTCTTCATGAACGGCTGGGCCCCTCGCTGTGCAACAATGGGGTCGAAAATGAGGTAAAACTCTGGCGTTGATGATCGTGGCTTCGACCGTCTACGTCGCACGAACTTATTATTTGCCCTTGCTGGCGTCGTTCGGTTTGCCACTGGGACTTGACATCGGTTTTCCGCCCGGTTTGCTTGTCGCTGGCTGCGCGGGCGGACTGGTGGGCTTGGTGGCACCCTTGACGATGCCGTCGGCCGTCGACGTCGCGCGCTCTTTGGCCTGCTTTTGAACTACCATTCTTTGTGCTCCTTCTTAAAGCGGCAAATTGGAAACGGCTCTGCGACGTAGTGTCCCAGATCAATTCCTCCCGTTCCCTCACCGATACCGGCCAATAGGCAAAGGCCGTGCCGAGTCGATGGGGCCGGCGCTATCACCCATCCAGCCGATGATTTCGCCGCCTACCGGACAGAATTACCTCTGCCGATCGCTCGATCGTGGTTGTCGTTGACCGGCAACTGATCAGGCGATGTCCAGTTTCTGGACATCAATTCGTCAAAATGGTCTTATTACTGCTGCGGCATTGAACGGCACCGCGTTTGCTATCACTGCCCAGACCATTCATTCCCGTCAATGCCTGTCGGGCCAATCGTCTTCTGCGGCTCGACGCTAGAGAACTCGCACCGTACTTTGACGGACGCCTTTGACGGACGGCTGGGGGCAGGCCGTTTACGACCCCTCGGAACCACGGATATCGAGGGGACATACCGCGCCACGAATAGGCGCCAATACTATATGGTTCAAGGTATTCGCCGGATCATCATCCTGCCCATCATTATCCTGCCTACACTTTCTTAGCCTTTTTTTCACCATCCCTGCCGCAAAACCATCGTCTTTTGAAACTAACTACAGGTAACCTGAAACCGCTGCCCGAAATACCCGAGGTTGGTCATGCAAAGCGACGCGCGGCTCGTCGAGCAATGTCTGGCTGGCAACCGCGATGCGTTTGCCGAGCTCATTGGCCGATATTCAAAATTGGTGCGTGCCGCGACCGTCCGCGTCGTCGCTGATCGCCATCTTTGTGATGATGCAATTCAGGAGACATTTCTGGCGGCGTACAAGTCACTACCCCAACTGAGAGTTGCATCGCAATTCGGCCCCTGGCTGCTGGGGATCGCGCGCCGGCAGGCGGTTCGTTCGCTGCGCCACTTTCGACAAACCGTGGTGCTGAACGAATCCGCTCAAGCCGATATCGCGTCTGAACCCGGTCTGTTACCGGCTGATTCGATGGCTCTACTCGAACTAGTCGAAAGGCTTTCCGATGCCGATCGAACTCTCGTCGCCCTTCGCCATTTCGAAGGATACTCGACGCAAGAGATCGCGGACATCGTCAGCCGACCTGTGGGCTCGGTTACCAAACAACTTTCTCGCGTTCACAAGAAACTGAAACAGTGGCTTACCGAGGAGCAATCCAATGACTGATTCAATGGAACTGGAGCGACGTCTCGATCAACTGGGGCGCGATCTGCAAAGCGGACCCAAACTTGCGGATTCGATCATGGCAAAGATCAATCGCGATCCGGTGCATTCGGTGGAAGTCGTATCCGGACGGAGCCGTTTTCGAACCATGGCGATCGTTACGGCAATCGCTTGTAGCGTGGCGCTGGCAATCTCATTGATACCGCGACCGTCGTCGGTCTACGCTCGGGCAATCAGCGCGCTACAGCAGGCCCGCACTATCCATGTCATAGGCTGGACAACGCGTGTGCCACGCGACTGGCCGCTAGAACGTCAAGTCGATGTTGGTGCGAACGAACGACACGATGTGGACATGTGGTTTTGGCGAAGCGTGGACGGGACAACTCGCGGATTGGAAAAGGTCGGACCCGTCACGAAATTGCGCACTGGGACGACCGTCGAAGAATATCAGCAAGACACCGATTTGCTATTTATCAACAATCGTCAGAACAACGATCCGGCAAGCAAGTTCATGACCATCGCAGCCTATCTGAGGCAATTGCAGGACGGCAAACAAACCGACTTGGGAACGAAAATGGAAGATGGAAAGCGAATGCGGGGTGTCAAGGTAGAGCGGCACAATCGGATCGACGAGTATTGGTTCGATGTGCGGACCGATCTTCCGATCCGCTTTTCTCGAAAACAGAAAGATCAAGGTGAAGAAAACAGTTTTGAATTGCAATTCAGCTACGATGACGACTTGCCGGACGCGGTTGCGGCCTACGTTGTTCCGAAGGCGAAGAATGTCCGCTACGGACGCGGTCACCAAGACGTCGGACTAGCGTGGAAGCAGCACGTCAACGACCTGTGGCAAACTTCCACACCAACCAGTGGCTCCGTTCTTGTCGCGAGGCGGAATGAGTCCCAAGGTACTTTTGCCCATCAATGGACGCTGTCAACGCCCGACGGCAAATACTGGGTGGTGCCGATCGACCGTGATCAGTACGAGCCGATGAACATTGACCATTTCCTGCGGCTTCGTGTGTGCGCGAGCAACGGCGATTGCGACGTAGCTTCATGGCGCGTTGCCGACCCGGAACTTTTGGAACTGGAATTCCCGCGGTGCGATGTGATGTACGAGCACGGCACGGATTGGCGTACATGGGTGCAACATTTTTTCAATGAGGTAGGATTGGAGTTTGTGGACGTCGTGGAACAGCGGACACATTGGTTGGCTCAACATGACGGCCGAAAGCTCAAACCTTGGGAAAAGGTTCAACCGCCCGTTCCGTACTTGATGCGAGATGGCAAGCCAAGTTACGGAGTCCTCGCAATCGGCCGGGGGCGGTCCGGCAGCCCAGCAACGATTACGCGGCTGTTCGATGAATTTAACGAGGTGCAGAATAATCGGTACACGGCCAAGCAGCCCGTGATCATTGACGAAACTGGACTGCCGCGACCGGTACAGTGGGATTCGGCGAAGTATCCGCAATGGCGCGACTACTATGAAGCCGAGGTGAAGAAGTGTTTTGTCGCCACCGATTCACCCTATTTCGACGGCTCCGACGGGCAGAAGATGGCATGTGAGTGGTTTGAAAAGGAGTTTGGCATCACGTTCAAGGAAGAAACGCGGGCCGTCACGGTGCACGTGATTCGGAAGAAATAATTCGCCTGGACCACACCACCACACACAAGCTCGCACATCGACAGCGGCTGGCCGACCTTACGCAGCTGCGAATCTTCGGCGGCTATGTTGTGTTGGCACCGCAGCAGGTATACTCTCAAGGACAAGCACGGTTCGCCGTGCTTGTTCCAATGAAATGGAGCACGGAGGAGACGTCAAGTTCGCAAAGGGCAGTCGCACGGACAAGCAGTTTCGCCGTTTTCTTCATGATTATGCGCAAGTGGTGTCGGGAGGCATACGGTCGGATCAGGACATTCCCGAGCCATCGGCGCAGGTGGCCGTGGTGGCCGGTCAACATCTGCGAGTGACAAACCTTCCCGCGAACCTTGGCGGGAAACTCATGCGTGTCACAATCCACGGCAAGACCGATACAGGCTGGAGTGACGAACCGGCCGCCACGGCCGATAGCACAATCAATCGAAAACAAGGGATTTGGCAAAACCCAGTTTTCTTGCTCGTGCCCCGTGATTCCCAGGCGGCACGGCAGATACTCAAGGAGCGGAAACTTCCTGGTGGTCACTATTTGGCGCGATTGTTCATCGATCGCAACGACCGCCTGCAAGCGAATCGTGATGCCGATTTTCTTGACGATGACTTGTTCCAAGAAATTGAATTCGACGGCCAGTGGCAACCAGGTTGGCGCGAACCTAAAGACATTTCCGCGGGGTCAAAGTGACAATCGATCGGCGTCGATGCGTCGGCCCGGGAACCTGGGATTCTGTTACCGGCAAACTTGCCGGGGCCAGGACTCAGCACCCGCATCCAGACGCACAATACTTTGTGGTTCGAGGTATTGTGCGTCTGTTCTGGTCGATCGCCGGACCGTGACTATACTGTCATCACCCCGGCACTTCCCAGGATGAAGTGGATGCGAGTGAAGTCGGTGATGTCGACGTATCCGTTGCTATAGCCGTTGTTATTGGTCTGGCCGTATTGGTCCCGCAAGCGGATGCCGATCGGGTTGCCGGAACTGTCGGTAAGCACTTTGTCGACGGTTGTGATATGTTGCCCCCGCCGAAAGTTATCCTCGACGATCGACATGTCGTTATGCACGCCGGACTTGTGCCCCACAACGACGGCCTTCTTGGCATTCAGGGCGTTCTTGACGTCATTGAGCCACCCCAGGACGCTGTTGACGAGCAAGTCCTTGAATGATCCATTGGGAGATCCCATTGCTACCCAATTGATCACTTGCTGGGCCGTGATCCCATCATTGATCTTGATCGCATCATTGACGGCCCCGCCGAGCAGCTCTTGCGACGAATGTTGCCAGCCACCGTTGCCGCCGTTGATCGATCCGTAATTCCCGAGCTTGGTTCGCCAAAATGCATAAGCCTTCTCAATGATCGGCGCCCAAAGCGCCCCGCCTTGGCCGAGCTTGGCGTACTTCGGCGTGCCGTTCTCTACCCACAGGTCAGCGTCGACTCGGACGTATTCCGGCACACCGTTGCGATAGAAGCGAACCGCATACGTGCCGTCACCCAAGTCCGTCACCATCTTGCGGATCGAATCGGGATTCGCCTTGGCCATGGCGGCCAAGCGTGAGAGGAAGTAGCAGTCGCCGGTGCTGCCCTGGAAGACATCGTTGATTTTTGGCGAGCCATTGAACAAGGGGTTGTTCTTGAAGTTTTTCAGCGATAGGCCCGAATCCATTGGGAGTGGGTCCGCCAGGCTCTGACCATACAGTTCCTTGCTTACGGGCGTCGATAGACTGCCGCCGTTGTAGCTGAACGCGAAGAACTGGTCGACCTTATGGATATATCCCAGCGACAGCTCGTTGGATGAGGCGTCTTGAAGGACATCGGTTTTATCCATCCAGATATTATCCCACTGCGCCCCACCCGTTAGCGTATCCACACCGCCGCCGATCGAGACCATCATGTCGTTTCCGGCATCGCCGACCATCCAGTCATTGCCGGTTCCACCGAACATGGAATCGTTACCAGCACCGCCGTACATCGAGTCCTCGCCACCATCGCCCCACATCAGGTCGTTGCCATTGCCACCCGCCATGTAGTCGTTGCCAGTTGAACCATGCAGTTCGTCGTTGCCGTCGTTTCCGTAGACGTAGTCGTTACCGGACCCTGCCACAATGTAGTCGGGGCCGGAACCACCAAACAGAAAATCGTTGCCGTCTCCGCCGTAGACCCGAGATTTTACACTGGTGGTATTAAAAAAAGAATCGTTCGCGCCGTATCCGTAGAAGACGACTTCTTTGACTTGGCTTTTGGCATAGTCTTCATAGGACCCATCGAGTGTTACGCGATACATCGTGCTTGACTGGTTCTTGATCGAAGCAGCGTTGGCCTGCCCGTTGCCGTAGATCGTGATTCGGCCAGACTGGGCATTGAATTGGATGTTCGGATTGTCGATCGTGGCAACCGGCGTTGCGG
>JAGQPD010001064.1 GCA_020426865.1 Planctomycetales bacterium | reverse complement strand
AGTGGAATCGAAGTCAATGGCGCAAGTGCCGCCACGAATGTCATCGTGGGGAACTACATAGGTATGGACGCCGCCGGAACTGGCACCGTGGCAAACAACGACGGCATCACCGTCGGCAGTACCTCAGGCACAATGATTGGAAACGGCACGGCGGCCGGTCGAAACGTGATCTCCGGAAACGCAAATCATGGCATCTATCTATCGGACGGCGACAACACGACGATTCAGGGGAACTACATTGGCACGGATGCTTCCGGCACGGCCGACGCGGATGGTACGACCGCACAGGAAGGTACCCGGAGCGGCGTCGTTGTGTCAGGCGGGTCGACCAACGTTCTCGTCGGCGGCACCGCCGCGGGCCAGGGGAATCTGATCTCTGGGAATAACTGGTACGGAATCGAATTCTGGGACGCCACGACGACCAACGGGTACGTTTACGGAAACCTGATCGGAACCGACGTAACGGGTCTGCTCGACCTTGGCAACTCCATTGGCGGCGTAACCAGCTGGGGAGCCGGCAGCGGCATCGTTATCGGCGGAAGCACTTCAGCCCACCGCAACGTCATCTCCGGCAACGATTGGGTTGGTGTCTCCATCGGAAGCGGCGCGGCCCCGGCTACGGTCCAGGGAAACTACATCGGCCTGGGGATTGACGGCAGCACCGTGGTCGGCAATCAGGCCGGCATTCAGGTCTTTGGCGCTTCCGCGAATTCGTTGATTGGAACCAACGCAGACGGATCCAACGACGCCGGCGAACGCAACGTGATTTCCGGCAACACGTGGGCTGGCATTGTCATCAACGATGCCGGAACCAGTGGCACACAAGTCTACGGCAACTACATCGGCACGGACTCAACGGGCCTACTCGATCGAGGCAACAACGGAGTCGGCTTCTATATCGATAGTGGCGCGACCGGAACACGTATCGGCAATACTAATGTCGCCACGCGCAACGTGATCTCTGGCAATGACGGTGACGCCATCACCATCGACGGCGAGGCTACCGACGGCACCTTCATTCAGAATAACTACATCGGACTGGCTGCGAACGGAACAACGATTCTGGGCAACAGTGGCAACGGCATTGCTATCACCGGTGGCGCGGACAACACGACCATTGGCGGCATTGGAGTGGGCAACGTCATTGTCGGTTGCGCGTTCAACGGCATCAATATCGACGGAGCATCATCGGGTACCGTCGTCTACGGCAACTACATCGGCATTAACGCGGCGGGCACTGTGGTTGCCGGAAACATGTTCCACGGCATCCAGTTGATCAACGGTGTTAGCAATACAACGATCGGCGGAACAACCGCGGGCCAGGGCAACACGATCACGGCTAACGGCGTGAGCGGCACCTATACCAACGGTATCAACCTCTGGGCGACCGGCACCGGCAACTCGATGGCCGGTAATTCCATTTATGAAAATGTCGGTATCGGAATCGACCTGGATGGATCCGGAGTCACCGCTAACGACAATCTCGACCCGGACACCGGCTCCAACAACCTGCAGAACTTTCCAGTGCTCACGTCGTCGACGGTCAACGGCACCGGAACCACGGTCACGGTCAGCGGCTCGATCAATACGTTGGCGAGTCTGACGGGTGTCGTACTGCACTTCTACGCAACACCCTCAACGGGCGATCCAAATCGGCGCGACGGCAAGAAGTACCTCGGCAGCACTTCGGTTAATACCAATGCCAGCGGCAACGCGACGTTCACGAGCCTAGCGATTACCGGATACAGCGGGACGGTCGCGGCCGGTGACGTCATCACGGCCACGGCGACTTATTCGAATAACACATCGGAGTTCTCGCAAGGCTCAGTCGCTACGTTGAGCACTGGCAACAGCGTGCCCAGCGACATTGATGCGGTCTCGACCACAGGCGGCGGGCTGGCGATCAACGCCGATGGCGGCAACGACACAATCCTGCTAGCAGACAACGGCGGCGCGGTCTTCGGTGGGCTGACCAAGATGACGATCGAGACGCAGCTGTCGTTCACCAACGGCTCGGCGGATATGACGCTGCTGTCGTATGCGTCCGGTTCGGTCAATGTCGGCAATGATGTCAACATGCGGCTGTACGGTGATGGCACGTTGCGCTTCTACATCAATGGCACGTATGTTTCCGCCAATACGTTTGATTACAGTTCGCTGGCCGACGGCAACCAACATGCGATTTCGATTACGTGGGACAACACTGCGGGCAACTGGCAGGTATTTGTCGACGGCGCACTCCGCGACAGTGGCAGCGGCCTGAAAGTCGGCGCGACCGTGGGCGCTTCCGGGACGCTGGCGTTTGGCAATGATCAAGACCGGGAAGGCAATAGCTACGATCCGAACCAGAAGTTCAGCGGCACACTTTACGACGTGCGAGTCTTCAACGACGTGCGTTCGGCCGCCGAAATTGCAGCTAGCTATCAGTCGACGTTGCCGTACACTGAGAGCGGCATGGTTGCCAACTGGACGTTCGATGAATTGTCGAGTGCCGGTGTCGTCACCGATGATGTAGGCGGCAATAATCTGACGGTCAATCATCTTACCGGAACGGGCTTCGTGGCCAGCGATCCTTCGCTGACGCTGCGGGTTACTGAGAACGCCCTGGATGGCACCGTCGTCGGTTCAGTCAGCGGCATAGACATCGACCGGGAAGCAAAGATTACGCAGCTGCTGGCCGCCGATCCGAATCTGCGATACAGCGCCGAGACGGGCAAGTTCTATAAGCTTGTAAGCACGTATTCAACCTGGGCGACTGCCAGCAACAACGCGATCGGCACTTCACTAAACAGCGTTGCGGGCGAGCTGTTGACAATCACATCGGCTGCCGAGCAGGAACTGGCGTTCGGGTTCGCTCAGACGCTGGGCGACAAGATTTGGCTGGGGCTTTCGGATAGCGACGTTGAAGGGCAGTGGCGACTTTATTCCGCAGGAGTTGTGGGAGAGCAGATTTGGCAGGGGACGAACACCGGCTACCGAGTTGATGGGTCCTATACGAACTGGGGCTCGAGCGAGCCGAATGATTTCGGCGGCGATGAGGACTTCGCTCAACTCCAGGAAACGGACGGAAAATGGCGAGATTCAAGTTCTGCAGTCACCTCGCGATACGTGATTCAGTGGGACGCAGATACAGTCCTCGACGCCACCAACGCACTGACGTACTCGATCCAGTCGCAAACGGTGGCAGGCGCGTTCGCGATCAACAGCGACACCGGCGAAATCACCGTCGCCGACGGCTCGTTGTTGGACTACGAAACCAATGCGACGCATTCGATCTCCGTTCGAGTCAGCGACGGCACGGCGACGTACGACGAAGCGTTCA
>JAGQPD010001063.1 GCA_020426865.1 Planctomycetales bacterium | reverse complement strand
CCGTGATCGGAATCGTAGACGAATGAACGTAACTCAGGAACAGATCGAACGCATTGTGCGGGAAGTCGTGGCACGAGTAAGTGCCACGCCGACGGCCGCGTGCGCGAGTGTTCCTCCGCCAGCGCCGCCAACAGTACTGCCAACAACCGGCACGATTGGTCGCAGCCATGAATTGTTGGAACGTGTGGTCACATTACGTCAATTGGAAGGAAAGCTGCTCGGGGTAACCGAATTGATAGTTGGGGAGCAAACGGTCGTGACACCGGCAGTCGTCGACGAACTGAAGGCCCGTGACATTCAACTCGTTCGACAGACAACACGGCAAACCGCTCCGGTTGCCGGTTGCCAACGTGTGCAGTTGTTCGCTTATCAATCGCAGCCTCGCGTTGGTTCGTTAAAGACAGAATTGACTCGGCAAAATGTCACCCAAGATGTTTGTGAGGCAACACATCTACGTGAGCTCGTCGATAGGATTAGCCACGAAACAACAAAATCTTTCGGCGTGGTGATTACCGATCAGCCGGCCGTCGTAAATTGCGTGCTCAATCGCCAACGCGATTTGCGTGCGGCGGTAGTTTTGGGAAAGACGTGTGTTCTGCATGCGTGGACGACGTTGGCAGCGAATGCGTACGTGGTGCCGACATCGATTCTGGAAAAGAACAAGCTGGCACCGATTGTGTCTGAATTGCAGCAGCGGGAATTGCCGACGTTACCTCGCGAGCTGCATCGTGTACTAGGAGAGGAGGCTCGGAAAAGATAGCGAGCACGCGTCCCGAGCAAGACACCATGAGAATAGCAGAAATCATCGGCACGGTCACTCTCAATCGCATCCATCCTGCGTTGGTAGGTGGACGATTTCGCTTGGGGATACCGCTGACACTGGACAACTTACGAAGCGGCTCGGCACCGACGGCCGATCCACTGGTGATCTACGACGAGTTAGGCGTTGGCAATGGCGGACGAGTGATGGTAAGCGAGGGGGCCGAGGCCGCTCAACCATTTCGGCCGGAGATCAAGCCGGTCGATGCATACAACGCTGGAATCATTGACCATTTACATATTACCGAAAGTGAGTCGCAATCATGATCAACGCACATCGTATTAAACAAGACATTTGCGAAATTGGGCGCAGAATTTACAACAAAGGATTCGCTGCTGCCAACGACGGCAATATCACGGTGCGGATCAGCGAAAATGAAGTGCTATGCACGCCCACAATGCACTCGAAAGGGTTTCTCAAACCAGAAGATATTGCCACGGTCGACATGACGGGCAAACAGATTGCTGGTAATAAGAAGCGATCCAGCGAGGCCCTGCTGCACATCGAGATCTACAAGCAGCGCCCCGAGGTGAAAAGCGTTGTCCACTGTCATCCGCCACATGCCACCGCGTTTGCCGTGGCACGGGAGCCGATTCCACAGTGCATTTTGCCAGAGGTCGAAGTGTTTTTGGGTGACGTGCCGATCACCAAGTATGAGACACCTGGCGGACAGGCCTTTGCAGACACGATTCTGCCCTTCGTCAACAAGACGAACGTCATCTTGTTGGCCAACCATGGCACGGTCAGCTACGGCGAAAACGTTGAGCGAGCTTACTGGTGGACAGAAATCCTGGATGCCTACTGTCGCATTTTGCTGCTGGCCAAACAGCTGGGTCGGATCAACTACCTGACCGAAGACAAGGAACGCGAGCTGTTGGATTTGAAGCAAAAATGGGGCTTCGACGACGCTCGGCGAACAAGCGACTACGAAAACTGCGATATCTGCGCGAATTCCATTTTTCGTGAAAGCTGGCGCGAGACGGGCGTACAGCGAAAGGCCTTCGACGCACCGCCGTCGATGGGTGGTATTACCGGCAGTGGTGGTTGCCAAGTACCGGCCCCGAGTGCCCCGACGGCGAACGCAAGTGTCGACCAGGAGGCGCTGGTGCAAGCCATCACCGAACGCGTCATGGCAGCCTTGTCGCAGTAGCCCGTGGCTGACAAGTATTCGAATGCAGAGCATGTTAGGTTGATATTATGAAGGTGTGCATCATCGGCGGAGGCGGGTTGGTTGGGTCTTGCGCAGCGTTTGCGTTGCAATGCGGCGGCGTCGTGCGCGAGATTGCGTTGATTGACGCGAATGCCGACGCCGCAGCCGGGCAGGCGCTCGATCTGTTGCATGGCGGCCCCAGTACGAGCGATCAGATCATTATGTCGGGCGGTTATGAACATGTACCGGACAGCGACATCATTTGCATCACCGCCGGTCTGCGGCGCAAACCCGACGAAAGCCGATTGGATTTGATCAATCGCAACGTTGACTTGTTCATGAGTATTCTCGCACAGGTCAAGACGGTTGGTTACAAGTCGTCGGCAATCGTGCATGTCGTATCCAATCCTGTGGATGTGTTGACGTACTTGGCAGCCAGACAATTGGATTTGCCGCGACCACAAATCACGGGGCTTGGCACGCAGCTCGACACGATTCGCTTCCGGGCTCTCATCGCTCAAGCGATGAACCTGGCTCCCACGCAAGTCAACGCATTGATCCTCGGCGAGCACGGCGACAGCATGGTGCCGATCTGGTCGAACGCGACCGTCAACGGTCTGCCTCTCGACAAGTTCCCTGGCTGGACGGCCAACCAAGCGGGCGAGTTGTTTACTCGCACCAAGGGGAGCGGCGCCGAGGTGATCAAACGCA
>JAGQPD010001062.1 GCA_020426865.1 Planctomycetales bacterium | reverse complement strand
TGTAGCAGGTTTCCATGTCGGTCAGTTTCAAGCCGGTCGTCAGGTTCGACGCCATCGTGAGCATCCGATTACCGAACTGGTGGATGCCGGACGATCCTTTGGCGGTATCGCCCATGAATCGTGAACCAAAGACGGCATCGGCTTGATGGTTTAGCAGTGGCGGAAGGAGCTTCAGCATATCGCGTGGGTCGTATTCCAGATCGGCATCTTGCACGATGACGACGTCACCCATGGCGTGCTGGAATCCAACTCGCAGGGCCGCTCCCTTGCCGGCGTTTTGCGGCTGGTAGACCACTGTCACGTCGGGCAGGCGTTCGAGGCGTTTGAGGATGCGACGCGTTCCGTCGGTACTGCAATCGTCCACAATAACAATGTCCAAGTTCAGCGGTAATGCGCGGACGCGGCCAACTAACCGCTGGATCGTATTCTCTTCGTTATAGACCGGGATTACCACAGACAGGCAGAAGCTGGTCGGGATCACGTAACCGACGGGTGGCACTTCATAGTCGCTTTCCAGTGCCATCGCACTGGTTAGATCTTCGACGTGGTCGAGTGTTTCGGTGACGCGGGCGAATGTGTCCAGGGACTCACGCCCGTCCGGCTTTTGGGCCTCGGTCGTGGAATGACGTGCGGGCGAGTTCTGTGGAACGACGACGACGGTGTCGCAATCGGTGACGTGGGGATCGGTGGAGGTGGGAATTGCTGTCATAGTTGTGGTTGCTCCGAATAGGGAGTTGCCAAACCGGGCTGGCGATTGGCGAATCGAGTATGCGGTTCTGAGGTGGGAGGGAATGCTGGCCAAGCGATATAGTCCACCGACGGCTGTCGGTTGGGAGTAACCAGTCGTTGCTCGTGAGGCAGGAAGTCGCAACCGTCTTGGTCGTCGTAAATGTTGCGACGTCCCCAAAGTTGGCACAGGGAGTCTTCGTAGAGCAATGCCCAGTCGTCACGTTGTTGTTGCATGATGGTAGTTGAATGGGACTGTCGGCGGCTGATCAGCACGAGGTTGGGATTGCCGCGTCTCAGGATCCGTGCATCGTCGTTCGTGGGGGAATGTGCGAGGCGATAGCGAGGAACGTGTGGGGCAGTTCCCAAAACGAAATCGAAATGTTCGTCGATAATCTCTTGCGGATAGCAGGTGCGAAAGCGACCATCAAATTGCACGGAGATCCCGTGATTCGATTCGACGGGGGTACCGACGGCGGCCAGGACGTACTGGGCCCAGTTGAACGTCACGATCATCCGGCCGTGCAACTTGTGTTTCGAGATAAAATCAACGGCATCAACAGGGTAGGTACGTGTGTCGACAGGCAATTCGCACACTCTTTGTGCCAACGCTAGTGCCAGTAGAGCCGAGGTGGCTCCCAAGCTGATCGTGGGGAACCAGTCGACGTAATTGCCGCTGCGAACTGCCTGTTGGGCTGCGCCGCTGATGCGCCAGGCGACCGATTCCCAATGCTGGGGCATCCAGAAGCCGACCGCGATGGCAAAGAACGGTACATGACGATTGTGTGTAACTGCC
>JAGQPD010001061.1 GCA_020426865.1 Planctomycetales bacterium | reverse complement strand
ATGGCAAGGAGTTTCCCTCGCACTACCGAGATGTCATTGAGCAATATTTCCGCAAACTCGCACAGGACAAGGATTCATCGCAACCGTAGAGGGTTGGCAGAAGGAATTAGGTGAAATTGCATGGCATCGGTTATTATCCAGCTCATTGCGGCGACCGTGATTACCGCGGCACCGCCCGTCGACGTGCGAACAACTCATGAAACGTTAAGTGGCAGTGTCGTCGCAATTGACGAGACGGCAGTGACGTTGAACATCGACGGTCAGGATCGCAGTATACCCGTTTCCGACGTCCTGAAGATTACTTTGCAGGGGGAGGACGTAGCGGAGGGCATTGCGCCGATTTCGGTCACGACGGTTACTGGCAATGTAATTCTCGCCCGGCAGATGACACTGGAGGGGACGCGTGCGACCCTTGCTATTTCCGACACGGCAAAGTTGACAATCGCGGCAGAGCGAATCCAAGATGTGCGACTGCGGACGACCAGTGACGCCACGTCAAAGCAGTGGGGCGAATTGATCGCTCGCGACAGGACGGCAGACAGTTTGATCATTGTTCAATCACCGGACGCTTTGGATTTTTACGACGGCGTGATCAAGGAAGTCACGACTGAGATCGTCAAATTCGATTTGGAGGGCGACGTCATTGACGTCAAGCGAGAAAAGCTGGAGGGGTTCGTATTGTTTCATCCTAATGCGAGAGGCAGTTCCGATCGGGACGATGCCAAGGACCCGCATTGCATTGTCCATGACACGTTTGGCAATGCCTGGCCTGTCACGAACGTCGCCGTATCTAGCGACAGTTTGCAGCTAACTTCGGTCGACGGGTTCGTGGTAGACCTGCCAATGTCAGCGGTCCGGGTGCTCGACTACGCCAGTCCACGTGTACTCTTTCTATCGGATCTCGAACCTGTACGGGCGGAGGTCCGACCGTTCGTACGGTCTGCAGCGAACGATGCCGCTTATGTCACGTGGTTCCAACCTCGCCGTGACGTAGACTTTCATGGCGAACCGTTGTCTTTGGCCACGGCTGCCACGGGCAAAGTGACATTGTACGAGAAGGGCGTGGCCGTTGCTAGTCAGACAGAGCTGATCTATCAATTGCCAGCCACGTACAATCACTTGCAGGCTGTCGTTGGGATGGCTCCCTACGTCCGACCGGCCGGCAACGCGGTGTTGACGATTTCCGCTGACGGTCGCACATTGTACCAGCAACCGGTCACAGGCGAACAAGCCGCAGTCGAAATTGACGTCGCGTTGGATGGAGCAAAACGATTGAAGCTACTCGTCGACTATGGCGAGGACATGGACGTGGCAGACCATATCCATCTCTGCGATTTGAAGGTGGTCAAATAATGCGACTTCTGCGGATGAGCTTGATGGCCGTTTCCACGATCGCCATATGCGTGGCGAGTTCGTTCGCTGTCGAATCGCTGTCGAACGAGCAGATACAGGTCGTGCGCCAGGCTGAACAAGCGCGCATCGACGCCATCGCCAAGGGAGTCCGTTCGACGGTCGCGGTATTCGGCCCGGCCGGTGGTGGTGGCGGTTCGGGCGTGGTCATTAGTCAGGATGGCTACGCACTGACAAACTTCCATGTCGCACAGCCCTGCGGCAACTACATGCGTTGCACGATGGCGGATGGAAACCTATACGATGCGGTAATCGTCAGCGTCGATCCAACCGGCGATGTGGCACTTATCAAATTGTTGGGGCGAGATGACTTCGCTGCCGCCGAGTTCGGCGACAGCGACCTCCTTCGCCCTGGACAATGGTGCTTTGCGGTGGGAAATCCCTTCCTGTTGGCGACCGACTTCCAACCGACCGTTACCTATGGGATTGTCTCCGGGGTCCATCGATATCAATATCCCGCGGGTTCCTTGCTGGAATACGCCGACTGTATTCAAACCGATGCCTCGATCAACCCCGGCAATTCGGGTGGACCGCTCTTTAACTCCGCAGGACAATTGGTCGGAATCAATGGTCGAGGTTCATTCGAAAAACGTGGTCGCGTCAACGTAGGTGTCGGCTACGCGATCTCCATTAATCAGATCAAGAAGTTTTTGGGATACCTTAAGAGCGGGCGGATCGTCGACCATGCAACCATGGGAGCGACAGTTACGAGCGATGAGGACGGTCGCGTCGTCGTATCGCAAATCCTGTCCAGTTCCGACGCTTATCGCCGCGGCCTGCGTTATAACGACCAGATCATAGCGTTCGGCGGTCGGGCAATTGACACCGTCAACGGCTTTAAGAATGTCCTCGGCATCTTTCCTCGCGGCTGGCGGGTCCCGCTGACGTTTCTGCGAGACGGCGAGCGACACGATATTCTCGTGCGACTTACCGGTGTTCACAATCCCGAGGAATTGTGGGAGCTCACCACATCCGCGCCACCCGACCAACCGCGGCCCCCACATCCCCCGGGCGAACCACCCACGCCCGACGATCAACGTGAAACACCGCAGCCGAATGACGATGAACATCCAGGCGACGATGACGAACCGGATGGGGAAAGAACGACAGGGAAAGAAGAAGCCTCCAAAGGGATGCCCGAACATGTCGCTAAGTTGTATGAGTCGCGCCGCGGTTTCGCCAACTATTACTTCAATCGGCTGAATCAGCGGCGAGTTTGGGAGGCGTGCGCGGCGTACCATGATCTAGCGAACCAACCTGGCGAGTGGGTCCTACGAGCGAAAACGGAGCAGGGAGGCGACGCGGAATTTATTCTACGCGACGAAGAGGGTCTGGCAACGATCGCCGACCTTCCGCCGGCGTCTGTCGACTTGACGAAATCGCCCGAAACTCAGCTTGCCCCCCAGGGCTCAGGTGGCATGTTATTGGCACTGACCCTGTGGCGCAATTTCATGATTCGCGGGAGCGACGTCTTTGGGGATACCGTCTATATCGGCACGGCCCCACTGGCCGGCCAGCCGCAATGGTACGACGTCCTCTCGTGTACGTACCAGACGATCGAATTGAGACTGTACACCGACCCTGATTCAGGTGCGTTGCTGGCCATGGAGCTTTATTCAGATCAGGAATCGGATCCGTGCGAAATCACGTTTTCCAACTTCGTCGTGCAAGGGGACGCCAGGATACCCCAGCGCATCGAAGTCCGTCGCGGAGATGCCGATCAAGGCCAGTTTGACCTGCAATCGTTGACTACGGACCGGAGCGAGTCGCTATGATCCACTCCATGCACTTGAAAACGCTATGGTTGGTTGCATTCATCGCGACGGTGGTGCCGTGCAACGCCCCTCGTATCGTGTGTGCCATAACGACTTCCAGTTTCGACACCGTCGTCGAGAATGTGCAACCCAAGATCGTCAAGATCTATGGGGCAGGAGGGGTCCGAGGACTCGAGGCGTACCAAAGTGGTTTTCTTATTTCGGCGGATGGCTTGATCGTCACCGCCTCAAGTTATGTCCTCGATCCCGAGTATCTGTTGGTGATTCTGAACGATGGACGAAAATTTCAGGCAGAAATTATTGGGGTCGACCCCCGCATGGAGATCGCGGTGTTGCGGATCCCGGCAATGGAGTTGCCGTGTTTCGACTTGCGTGATCCCGCCGAATTGGAAACAGGTGACCGCATCCTGGCCTTTAGCAATTTGTTCGGCGTAGCAACGGGCAACGAAGCATCGAGTGTACTGCACGGGTCAGTCTCGGCAATTACACCGCTGTCAGCACGGCGTGGCACATTTACATCGCCCTATCACGGCCGGATCTTCGTGTTGGATGCGATTACCAATAATGCGGGTGCCGCCGGCGGCGCGCTGACCGATCGCGCCGGTCGCATTGCCGGCGTCCTGGGAAAGGAGCTCCGCAGTTCCGAGTCCAATTTGTGGCTCAACTATGCCATTCCTGCCACCGAACTCTACCAGTCCGTACAAAACATTCTTGCTGGGACTGTTGACCGTCAGACCGATTTGGCGGAGCGCCAACCCAGTGATGCACCTTGGACCCTAACAGCTTTAGGTATTCGCCTGGTACCGAACATCCTGCCGACAACGCCCCCCTACGTGGCGTCGGTCGTACCCGAAAGTCGGGCATGGCACGCGGGACTTCGTCCTGACGACTTGCTGCTGTTCGTCGATGACGAGAT
>JAGQPD010001060.1 GCA_020426865.1 Planctomycetales bacterium | reverse complement strand
GACCGTGCCGCCGGTGTTCATCGGCAAGACGTTCTCGATGCTGTGGACGCGCGTCAGCCATTGGGTGATCTCGAAATTCGCCAACACCTGGGCTCCCGTCCGTTTGGCGATCGCCGGCACGTCGGCAATATGATCTTCGTGACCATGCGAAACGAGGATGAAGTCAGCTTCCAGCTCATTCGCCTTGCACGTTGCCGTCGGACAATGCGTCACGAAGGGGTCAAGCAGTACCGTATGTGAACTGGTTTTGATGGACCAACCACCGTGGCCAAGCCAAGTAAGTTCAATCGACATTTAAGAACACTCCTTTACAGCGCCTACTTTCACAGCGCCTACTATCGTGGCACGAAGTATCGTGATGTAAATTCTGCAAAAATCAAGGGCTATCATTAGTTATCAACGTAGGAACGTCTGGCACACACGGCACCGACGGCTCGACCGGGGACATCCTGGCCTCGACAAGGGAGGCCAACAACAACATCTGCAGCAATTGTCCGATCGTCGATTCGTCGACCGTGGGCAACAGCAATCTGAGCGTTGGTCCAGTCAATTCGCATCGCGAACGCTCGTTATCGCCGATGGCCTCGGACAGCAGGTCGGCTGGCGAGCGGGTGGACACGGGATGTGTAGTCTGGCAAGAAACATGCCACGGTACAACCGCCAAGGCATCGCGCCGCCATTGTCTCGCAATTAATTGGACGACGATGGGAGACGCATGACTGGGACAATCGATCAGCGATTCGCACCATTGGCCCAACGATTTTAGCGACTTGGTTCGCGGTTGAAAAACTCGACGCCGCCGCTGCGACGATTCCTTCGCCCCGTAGCCACCGGCCGCGTATTGAAGCACGATATTGTCTTCCAAGGGCGTCGTACAAAAATGTTCGCTCATATCACTCGCCCCTTGCAGCAAACGCACAATATCAATTCCCAACAACGCAGCAGGCAACAATCCTGCAGCGTCGAGTATCGCAAACCGCGGATCCTCACCAGCGGAAATGGTCAACGACGTGCCATAGTCCGAGCTTGCACTTCCGTCAACGTGATCGTGGTATCCTATTCGCTGCCAGAAGTCATGTTGCGGCGAACTGGCACGGGTCACCGTGGCGACCCACGGCAGGATTCCTGAAATATCACCACCGCATTGCTGTCGCATGGCGGCCAGAAGAACCTTTGCCGTGGCGACGATTGCTGGGGAATTGCAGGTATCCACGACGACCAGCGACCAACGATTGTCCGGTCCCAACGTCCGCCGGGGATGCTCTTCCAAAATGTCGAGCAGTCCGGCAACGGCGTCGTTATCGAGGCTGTCGTCAACGAAATAGAGCCGCGGCTTGCCACCTCGTTCGGCGCGCGACAACTCGTTGTGGTACGGATGACAACAGGATTCCATCAGCAGTCGCCAGCCAACACAGTCGTGGTGTGAGCCGACAACAACGACGCGATCCACGTCTTCCCGCCAGATAGCCGCCAACTGAAGAACTCGGCCGAGCAAACTAACAGAACGGTGTCGTGTATATTCAGTGAGAGTCCATCTGGGATGTTCGATCAGACGATCGTCATTCTTCGTCCATGGAGAGCAACAATGTTGGGCAGATCGTAAGCTGTGCCGTCGTCCCATCGGGTCGCAACGACCGTCATGCGAATCGTCCCAGGCACTCGACCAATCCAGTGAAATCAGTGGTGCCTTTTTCCAATACATGATCGTTATCCGTGCCGCCAGACGGGATAATAAATCGCTGCCGCAATTGCAGAGAATAGCTCACCTTACGCCGGTTTGCTAGAAGGCTCGACATCCCCCACTGTCAAAACACGCACAGATCGTTCACAATTGTGGAGTCGTTTGCTGTGGATCATTGAAGGTAACTTCGCGTCGAATTCGACGGCGTGATGAACTGAGACAGGTGCCATGGATATACACGAATTGACCCGTTCGCTAAACGTGAAAAATGACTCCAAGATCGTGATGCTCGTCGGCGATGGCCTGGGCGGGTTGCCCCAGGAACCAGGTGGTCCGACCGAATTGGAGGCGGCGCGCACGCCGAATCTTGACGCACTTGCACAACGCGGAGTGCAGGGGTTGAGCATTCCCGTCAAGCCGGGCATCAGCCCAGGCAGTGGTCCGGGACACTTGGGGCTCTTCGGCTACGACCCCTTGCGATACGTCATTGGACGCGGCGCCCTGGAGGCGACCGGGATTGGCTTGCAGCTGAAGCCCAGCGATGTGGCGGTGCGGTGCAACTTTTGTACGCTCGATGACCAAGGAAACATCACGGATCGTCGTGCCGGGCGGATCGCCACGGCCGAAAGTGCGCCGGTGGCAATCAAGCTGCGGGAAGTGCACATCGACGGCGTGGAGATCATCGTCGAACCGGTCAAGGAACATCGTTTTGTCGTTGTTTTTCGGGGAGCTGGTTTGGGGGGCAATGTGGCCGACACCGACCCGCAGCGAACTGGTGTCCCGCCGTTGGCCCCCGTTGCGGCGGACTCAGCAAGCGAAAAGACGGCGAAGGTCGCCGCCGAATTCATTCGGCAAGCCGGCCAGCTCCTGGCGGGGCAGCCCAAGGCCAACGGACTAACAATGCGAGGGTTTGCCGAGCGTCCCAATCTTCCGTCGTACGAAGACGTGTATGGTCTGCGAGCGGCCGCGATCGCTGTTTATCCCATGTACAAGGGTTTGGCGAGCCTGGTTGGAATGCAGATCGTCGGCGAAGCACAGACGATGTTTCTGCAACGGAATGCCGGGAGCGACTTGTTCTTCTGGGGTGGCTACGTCTATGCGTCGTACTTCCTGACCGGCGAGC
>JAGQPD010001059.1 GCA_020426865.1 Planctomycetales bacterium | reverse complement strand
GACTCGGACGGCAAGCTGGATCTGTTTGTTGCCGTACGCGAAGGTGATGCGCAGGAACACCGGAAAGTAAAATCGCCGTTGGGGTTGCCCATTCCATACCACGATGCGAACAATGGCGGTCGCAACAAGATGTTTCGCAACGAAGGCGGGTTTTCCTTTCGCGACACGACCGCCGAGATCGGATTGGACGAGAACAACACGCGTTTCGGTCAAGCGGCGGAGTGGGAGGACTTTGACAACGATGGAGATGTCGACTTATATGTCGCCAATGATTTCGGGCGGAATAGCCTTTATCGCAACGACGACGGCCACTTTCATGACATTGCCGCGGATGCTCTTGTTGAAGACATTTCAGCTGGGATGTCGGTGAGTTGGTCGGACTTCAATCGTGATGGTTTGATGGATCTTTATGTTGGCAACATGTTTTCCTCTGCTGGCAATCGCATCGCCTACCAACGCAGTTTTCAACAAGGGGCGGACGCGGATACGCTGGCACAATTCCAGCGGCACGCACGAGGCAATACGTTGTTTCAGAACCTGGGTGACGGCACGTTCCGCGACGTGAGTGAGACTCATAATGTAACGATGGGGCGCTGGGCCTGGGCCGCGCCATTTGCCGACCTGAACAACGACGGCTGGAGCGACATTCTGGTAGCGAATGGCTTCATCACCGGCGAAAAGACCGACGACTTGTGAAGTTTCTTCTGGCGACAGGTCGTGTCGCAATCCCCGCGCGAAGCATCATCAACGGACGGCGCCGACGACTACGTTCATGGCTGGGCGCAACTAAACGACTTGCTTAATCATGGCGGGTCGTTTAGCGGTCGCGAACGAAACTGTTGCTTCCTGAACCTAGGCAGTACGCTAGCGAGAGCCGATGTTGACGACAACGCATCGCAAACACTGCCGGCGCAGTTCAGCGATATCTCGGGACTTAGCGGCTTTGATTTCGACGACGATGGTCGAGCACTGGGGTTGATCGATTGGGACTGGGATGGCGATCTGGATGTTTGGGCATGGAACCGTACCGCTCCGCGGCTTCGCCTGTTGCGCAACAACGTTGGTCAACAGAAACATTATCTGATGGTGAAATTGGAGGGCGTACAGTGCAATCGCGATGCGATCGGCGCCCGCGTGGAGATCATAACGTCCGGCCTGGAAGCTCGAAAACAAATCGCGTCGGTCAAGTCCGGTGGCAGTTTCCTGTCGCAGTCAACGAAATGGATTCATTTTGGGATTGGCGACGAAGAGTTGATCGAATTGCGCGTGCGGTGGCCAGGTGCGAAAGAGTTCCAACGGATCGAAGGCGTGCACGCGGACGGTTACTTTAAGGTGCGCCAAGGGGAGCTTAAGGCACAAAGGTATGTGCAAGCAACTCGTCAACTTGATGACACAGTACCACCGGTCGAACCCCAAAAGCCAGATTCGCATCGTATGGTCGTGATCGGCCGCTTGCCGCTATTGCCATTGGACTACCAAGCGGGGGACAAGCAAACGCAGATGCTGAATCCACCGGATGGAAAAATTCGGTTGATCTCACTGTGGGCGAGTTGGTGCCGTCCGTGCCTGGAGGAGTTGGCCGAGTGGAATCACGGGTGGGACCGTATGCAGGCGGTTGATTTGGACGTCATCGCGTTGTCGATCGATAATCTTGATGCGCGCGACGATGCGGTTCCCGCGGACGCGATCAAACGGATTGGATGGCAAGGAAAATGGGGCTATGCCGATGCCGAGACCTTGGAGGCGATCGACCAAACGCTCGGTACCCTTCAATCGGACTACCGTCGCGCGCTCAGCGTGCCGACCTCGATCTTGTTAGATCGCCATGGGCAGGTTGCCGTCGTCTACCGTGGCCGTGTCAGTACGGATCGATTGTTGCAGGATGTGCAGCTACTTGGATCACCGATGCAGGTGGTGCGCGAAGCTGCCACGCTACAGGGCACGTGGCTATATCCACCGTTGCGAGTGCATCCGCAACTGATGGCCGCCGAGTTGAAGAACGCTGGTCGAGTGGATGTGGCATTGGCATACGTTGAACACATCTTGAAGCTTGCGTCGCTCGAGCTTGATGACGACTACCAACAGCCGCACGAGACGCTCGGTGAATTGGCGTTCGCGGCCGGTTCCATGCTGTTGGAGAAACGGATGATGCAGCAGGCTGTGGTGGCCAACCAAATTGCCACGAGCTATCTGCCGCGAGACTTTCGCCCATGGGCCAATTCGGCTGCCGCGAAGATTGACATGCAACAATGGGAGGCCGCGGTCGGGGACCTGAATCGCGCGATTGAGTTGGCACCAGAACGGGCGCATCTCTATACGAATCGCAGCATTTGTTGGGGACGCCTGGGCAAGACGCAGGCAGCCGTTGATGATCTACGAAAGGCGTTGGAATTGGATTCGCACGATCAACGGGCGCTCGAGAACTTGCCAGGATTGCTGCTGGTCTCCGGTGAGGAGAAAGAAGCGATTGAGGCCTATCGCCAGTTGCTTCGAGCGGAACCGCAGTCGAGGGAAGCGTTGGGAGCCCTGTCGTGGTTGTTGTCCACCAGCGTCGACGAGTCGCTGCGAGATGGTCCGGCTGCCCTGCAGATGGCCAAACGCTGGGTCGACCAAGCTCCCCAGGATATGAAAGCGCACAATGCTTTAGCGGCGGCGTTGGCGGAGACCGGGGATTTCGGCGGGGCAGGGCGGGCCATCACGCGGGCCTTGGAATTGGCGGCGGACGCCGGGAATCAGGCGGCGGTACGGGTGTTCTTGGATCGCAAAGAACGTTATGGTCGCGGCGAACCGTATCGCCGAACTCCAGAGAATTCCACGACCGAAAACTAGCTTTTTTCGCCACGGTGGATGACAATGTCGCTGCCTGTTTCGCCACGGGGGGTGACCGACGGTGACGACGACGGTGACGACGGCGGTGACGACGGCGGCCTGCCAGGCGATGACATCCCAAACGGAGTGGTCGTGACAACGGCCGCTTGGTGAAATAAAATGGACGCAGAAGTTTTTTCTTGCGCAGCTTAATTCCACTTAGCAGAACGAGGAGATTCGTATGATGACTCGCCACATACGCAAGAGTGGCTTGGCTGGCTTCACGTTGGTTGAGCTATTGGTCGTGATTGCGATCATCGGACTGTTGGTGGCGTTACTGTTGCCAGCCGTCAATGCCGCTCGCGAGGCGGCGCGGCGAACGGCGTGTATGAATAATTTGCGGCAAGTTACCTTGGCGACGATCAATTACGAGTCGGCCAACCAGGAGCTACCCTATGCACGAAAATACGACATCTGGGATACCTACACGTGGGTGCAGTTGATTTTGCCGCAGTTGGAAGAGCAGGCTGCGTACGACAATTATTGGACACTGCCGGAGAAGGGTTATAAGACCAGCTACCCGGGACCGAACGGCCCAATTGGCGATGATCCTCGTTTGCGTGCAGCGAGGCATGCGCAGATTCCCGGATACTACTGCCCCAGCGACGTCGCGCCGCAGGCCAACGAGTTAGAGACGGCATCGTTCGGCTTCTGGCGGGGTAGCTATCGTGGATGTGTGGGAAGCGGCGATATGTACGGCGTCAAACCCCGCACCGACACCTCCAACGATTATTTCGGCAAAGGAACTTTCGGCGTCACGAATCGACAGAGTATCGACGGGCAGACAGCATCAGGAAGCCCGCTGCCGCAGACCGAGGCGGTGAAGTTGCGTCAGATTAAGGATGGTACGTCCAAGACGATTGCTTTTTCTGAAGCGTTGGTGCCGGTAATCGAACCGGGTTGGGGGGGCCCCATGGGTGAAACCATCTACGGCAATATGGGTGGTGCGTTAATGACGACGTATCTGACCCCCAATTCATCCTTGGCCGACCGACCCTACGGGCCGTGCCCCAAAGATGTAGGGGACCTTACCTATCGTCCTCCGTGCCAAAGCCTTGGGGGCAATGGTTGGTGGACCCCCAGCGGTGCCGGTTCCTATGCCGGAGCTCGTAGCAATCACCCTGGCGGCGTGAATGTCACCTTGATTGATGGCTCGTCCACATTCATTGCCGATGGGATTGACCTCTACGTGTGGCGCGCCGCTGGGACAAGAGACGGCAGCGAAGCATTGCAGCCGTTGACAAATTAGAACAGCCAAGGGAATTCAAGGAATATGCGGATGACATATCGCGCCATGCTCGTGGTTGTCGGATTGAGCTTGTTACCGCTGGCCGCGGGTTGTGAAAAAGGTTGTTCCGTTTCCGGAACGGTTACGCTCAATGGCGAACCCGTCAAGAAGGGTGAGGTTATTTTTCATCCCGCGGACGGGCAAGGGCAGATGTTTGCAGGTCAAATCGTCGACGGCCATTACGAAGTGGACGAGGCATCTCCGGGGTCTCGCCGTGCGCAGATCAATGCGTATCGAGATATCAATTTTGCGGTGAGTCAAGAAGAGATGCAGCAACGTGCGGCTGACTTGACGGCGCGTGGCGTCAATCATCAGGGGTTGGTTAATCCGGCGGATGTCGACATTCCCCCGAATGCTGAGGGAAACAACACCACGGTGGAGATTACGTCGGGTACACAGACCCTCGACTTTAATGTGGTGACCCCAAAGCCGGTCAAGTAAAAGCTCACAGCAACATCGGCAGTTGCCGTTACTTTAACGTGACATCTGGTTGTCGAGCCGTCCGCAACTCAGCTTGAGTCAGCTCCGCAAGTGCGGCGGCGTCCCACAATTCCAGTCGGCGACTCTTGAGGTCGCGTAGCAGTTCTCGGCTGACGATCAAGCCTCGTGTCGAACGTTTCATCGGTTCTTCGCAGCGGATCACAAATCCATTGGGATGTGCTTGTGACCACTCGGCAATCTCTGCTTCTGAATCGAGTTGCGTAATGGGATCGTCCAGGCGTCCGAGAAAGTGGAACTGACCGTGGTAGTTGCCGACGAATGCCATTGGGTGATCGGCGGTTTGGTATTCCGCCAGATCATTGGCGAATGGCTGCAGGTCAAAACCGCCTCGCAGAGCGGAGAATGCGGCGGAGTTGACCATGATGAAGGCCACGATCGTGCTAACGGCACCACAGCGGACGGCGGCTGGCAGGGTGGTGATGTGCAGCACCCCGACACCAATCCCGACAAATAAGAGTGGGATTCCCCACAGCGGCGAGATATCGGTGAGCGTCACGAGTTTGCCATGGTAGGACGCGACGATCGGTAGAAATGACAGGGCGGTAGCAGCAAGGATCAGGAACGTCACGGTTTGCCACGACATGCGATGGATTTGTCGCGAAGTCATCGTGTCCAACAGTCGCGATACAATCAACGCGGCGGCGGGCAACGCCGGCAGGAGATAGTGAATCTGCTTGCCGCTCAAAAGAGAGAACAGGAAGAAAGTGGCGCCAAACCAATAGACGCAGAAACGTATTGGTTGTTCGTGCCATAGACTTGGCAGCATTCGCCATGGTTGCCACGAGAAGGACCAGGGGAAAATCAACAGCGGCAACAACGGGGCATACCACCAGAACGGTCGACGGTGAGCGAAGGAGTTGACGACTCTTCCCGCCGATTGACGCCAGAGGATCGCTTCGGCGTATTCGTGTCCACCGCCGATGATGGCGGGAACAACCCACAACAAGGCGATAGCGATTCCCACGCCCGAAGCAGCAAAGATCGTTGCGTACCAGCGACGCCATGATACTTGTTGGTTCGAGGTATTTAGCCACTTGGGGGCCAGCAGCGCGATCGGCATCAGGTGCAGGAAAATCACAGGACCTTTCTGCAGCAGGCCACCGGCGACGGCCAATACCAAATACAAGAACCCTCGCAGATTGCGTTGCCTCGCCATTTCCAAAATGCCTACGCAACCGCACAATACGAAGAACGTCAGACCCGTATCGAACATCGTCACTGACGCGAAGACGGCCCAGACAGCACTGGATGCCAGCACCAGTACGGCACCGGCCGCGTACTTGCGCTGATCGGGCCAGAGCAGACGCCCCAAGTAATAGACCATCCCCAGACTCGCCAAGCCAAATGCCGGGCCAATGCAGCGGGCCGGCCCTTCTTGTACGCCGGTCACGGCCCAGACAGCGTTGATCAACCAGAACAACAGCGGCGGCTTGTGTGAATAGATCTCGCCGTTCAAATGGGGGACCAGGAAGTCGCCACTCTGATACATCTCCCACGCAACCGTGACGTACCGCGTTTCATCGATGGGGATCAGCGGACGCGTAGCGATCGACACCGCCACCCATATAACTGAAATCGCCAAGGCCAAATAGAGATCGTTTCGATTGAATTTACCGTTCATGAAGCCACCGATGAGACGGGAGTCGTTGTTTGCTGCTCACGCCGTATGAGAATCAAGTTACGCAAATAGATCACCAGCCCCGTTGACTGACCGAGAATGAACACCGGATCGGCGCGATGACATGCATAGATGAGCAGTGTGAGCCCACCCAGCACGCTTAGATACCAGAAACCAAGCGGAATCACGCTGCGCCCCGCGCGTTCGCTGCTAAGCCACTGCACGAGAAACCGTGCTGTGAACAGTAGCTGCCCCCCCAGTCCGATCGTCAGCCATACCGTGTCCATGTTCATCCTTGAAATACTCCACGCTGACGGGAAGGCGCGTGCGCTGCAATAGCCACAGTACTCCCATCAAATCAATGACGCCTGCCGAAAAGCGATCCCATGTTCCATAGTGGGACCGTCCCCCTTTACGCGGACGATGGTTTACTTCTACCGATACCACTCCCGCACCGTGACGGCGGACTAATGCCGGCAGAAAGCGGTGCATATGATCAAAATACGGCAAGTCCATGAAGACTGCTCGATCAAAGACCTTCAACCCGCAACCGGTATCGGGCGTCGCATCGCGCAAGATCCGACTCCGCACTCCGTTAGCGACTCGCGAACAGAACCGACGCCACGCGGTATCGCGTCGTCCTTTGCGATAGCCGGCGACCATCCGCACCCCTTCGCTCTTGTTGAGTTCCTGCAGCCGCTGCCACAAGTGTGGGATATCGGCGGGGTCGTTTTGGCCGTCTCCATCCAGCGTCGCGATGTACTTTCCACGAGCCGCCGCCACACCCGTGCGCAACGCTGTGCTCTGTCCGCAACAGTTTTCGTGTGATACCACACGCAGTTCCTGGACCCGCTCCTGCAATCCCGTCAGCACGTCAAGTGTGGCGTCGCTGCTGCCGTCATTGACCGTGACGATTTCGAACGCCGCCCCACCTGTCAACGCCGCCTGGATTTCGGCCACCAATTTCCCAATATTCTCTACCTCATTGTGGACCGGTATCACGACTGATAGTTCGGGAAGCTGTGGCGATTTGACTGTGTACATGGCGAAGTTGCCCGGGCCGATGGTGGGTGCGGTCAAAAGTTTCGTGGTGATCTATAGAAAATCCCCCACAGGCTGTCAATCGGAATTCCGCACGTGATACCCTGATCCGCCCCTACACTTCAAAACCCGAATCGTTCCACCGCCGGCCACGTGCTGCTTATGCGAACGCTATTATCGCTTCCAGAGCATTCTTTAACTTTTGGTTAGTTTTGACGTGCGAGGCTTGCAAACTAGCAACGTTTTGTTGAGAATCGTTCGTAGCTAGCACTTGCGGATCGTCGATGGGGCGCGCGATGGGTTCCCACGAGTTAGTATTGGCAAGTTCACGCGTGGATTCCACGTTTACAAGACGACAACAATGAGGAGAGCTGCGATGCGTAAGACGCGGGATGGTGGATGGAGAAGCAGGATCGGCATGACAATGTCCGCGGCCGCACTGGTGGTCTATTTCGGACCGGTTGGATTGGCCGCAGCGCCGGCGATTAGCGACCCTAGTGGCGCGGCCCCTGCTGGCGCTATGCCGGGTACATTTCCTACGACCGTGACAGCTGCCAATGTGAATATCAGTCCGATTCCGGGGAGCGATTTCGGTGGCGGCGGCTCCGATAATCTCAAAATTCAATTTCCTGCATCGGGGCCGATTGCATGGACGGAATCGCGTCACAATGAAGGCGATATTGCGATGTCAATTGGCCCGTTCGACCCGAACGACAGCAGCTACTTTCCGCCAAACGATTACGTCAACAATTATCGTCCCATTGCCGACGGTGAACCTTTCGCCAACTCGACCCTGGCATGGCGTGTCAGTCGCGAGACAGGGGCGTTGCTTGCATCCGTTCGGCACAACGGCGTCGATCAAGGAGACTCGGTCAACGGTGCTCCGTTGGGCATCACGCACGGGATTGCGTATTTCAACAATGGTTTTGGACAAGGTTGGGGGTATCGGATGAATGACGGTGAGTTCGCCAATGGCGGGTCGCAGTCAGCGGACTTGCAGATGGGTTTGGCCGGATTCGATGATGGGCGCGGCGAAGCCAGCTTCAATGTCGCTACCGCCTATTTCCCGTACGAGCAAGGCTGGCTTGGCGCATGGGTCGATGGCTATGGTGGCGTCGAAGGTGAAGCCACCATTTCTACGGGTAGTCCGAACGTTGCCTCTTCGTCGATCGTCTACACCGACTCGATCGCTACCGTGTCTCTTCCGGGTATCAATGCTCTAACCGATGGGATGCTCTTTGTCTCTCCGACGAACGGCGACAACGCCACCGATATCGCCGGCGGCGTTCCGACCGCCAACGGCTGGTCCGTGACGGTTCGCGAGGACAACGATATTGACTTCTCCGGCAACACGTTCAACAGCAGTTCCTTTCAGTTTCTCTATGTGCCGTATACCGCTGGCGGCCTAATTGGCGGGCACGTCAAGGGTGTCGATGGCTCGTTCGTCAACAGCGCCGGCGACAACCGCATGCAGCTAACACGCACCGAAGCAGGGGAATACGCCATCAAGATTCTTGACAGCGATGGCCAGACTGCCCTGGG
This sequence comes from Planctomycetales bacterium, assembly GCA_020426865.1. Lineage (GTDB taxonomy): Bacteria > Planctomycetota > Planctomycetia > Pirellulales > Pirellulaceae > JAGQPD01. The sequence goes on along the minus strand of JAGQPD010001059.1, from coordinate 2,114 downwards.
CGAAAACGATGGGATGTTGGTCTTGTCGGTGGCCGGGGGGGCGGTGGCGTCCAGCCTGCCTGGTAGCCCGATGTTGGCGGATCGCACATTCTTGTCGTATCAATATGATGACCAATCCGGTGAATTCATCGTCCAATCGCGCTCGGTGGCGGCGATCGGAAGTCCCAACTCAGAAAACGTCTTCGGCGATGATCTGCGACTGACCGATACCGATTTCTACTTTGCATTTGTCGACTTCAACAACCCGTTGACGCCCCAGGCCGCGGCTCTGCTGGGCGATTATAATGGCAACGGTGTCGTGGATGCCGCCGACTATACCGTCTGGAAAGATTCCTTCGGATCGACGACCGAGCTGACCGCCGACGGCAACGGCAATGGGACTGTCGATGCCGCTGACTATACAATCTGGAAAGATAACTTTGGCAATACGGCAGCGGTCGCCAGTGTCGCGTCGGTTCCCGAACCACACGCCATGACGCTGGTACTGACGCTCTTGTGCGGTTTGCCACTGCAGGTGCGATTGCGATCGCAGCGAATTCGCCGCAATGCGCGCGGCAATTAGTCGTGCACCCATTCGGGTCCCCTGGCGCGTGAGGAATGTTGCTGTGGTCCTCACGCACCGGGGGCCTGTTTTCTGACGGCGGCCCGAGCCATAATGAAACGCATGATTGCGTTTTCGCTGGCAGTCTTTTTCGCCAAGCAATGGTAGCTGGACGCCAAGACCATGAATTTCTATTGGCTACTAACCGAGCTCGGCACGATCGTTGGTGCCGCGCTGGCGTTTGTGGCTATTGCCCACATCTTGCGGCAACGCCGTTCGCCCAGCACGACCGCTGCCTGGCTGATGGCAATCGTTCTGGTCCCGATCATCGGCGTCCCCTTATATATCATGTTTGGCGGGCGGAAACTGCGCCGTGCGGCCGACGCCAAAACGAACTTGGACCTGCTCAAGGCGTCCCCACACGACAACGTGCCGCATCATCGTTTGGAACGCGTACTTCTCAGCTACGGTATCCCCGCCGCAACTCATAACAATCGGCTCCATCTCTGCCGGTTGGGCGTCGAAGGTTATCAGGCCGTGATGAGCATGATCAACGGTGCCCAGAAGACGATCCATTTAGAAACCTACATCTTTGGCAACGATGCTGTCGCGGCGGCCATCCGTGATGCGTTGGCCCGCCGAGCCCGCGAGGGGGTCGAGGTACGCCTGTTGATCGATGGCTGGGGGTCGTTTTACACGTCGCGGCGATTTTTCAAGCCGCTGGTCGACGCAGGCGGGAAACTTGCGATCTTCAATCCCGCGATTCACATTCCATTCGCCCGACGTACCAACCTGCGAAACCATCGGAAGATCGCCGTGGCCGACGGTGAAGTCGCAATCGCGGGTAGTGCCAACATCACTGCAAAGTACATTCATCCTGAGACCGTGCCCGGCGCGTGGGAGGATTTGACATTCGTCGTCGAGGGCCCTGCCGCCTGGCAATTTGAGAAGATTTTTCGCGCCGATTGGGAATATGCCACCGGCGAGAGCCTTGCCATCGAACACTGCCCGGCATTTACCTACGTGCAACCGGATAGCGCTATGCTCCAAGTCGTTCCCTCCGGCCCCGATGTGCATGGCGACCCGCTACTCGATGCCATCTTGCTCGCCATCTACTCGGCGGAACGACGGATCTGGATCGTCACCCCGTACTTCGTACCCGACGATTCGCTGGCGCAAGCACTGATCATCGCCTGCCATCGTGGTGTCGACGTACGGATCACAGTACCCAAGCGTTCCAATCACTTTCTCGCAGATATCGCTCGTGGCAGTTTCCTCCGTGATATCGAAAATGCTCGTGGAACGGTGTTACTCTATGGCGACACCATGATCCATGCAAAAGTCCTGTTGATCGACAACGATGTCGCTATCGCCGGTTCCGCCAACCTCGACATGCGCAGCCTATTTCTCAACTTTGAAGTGATGCAGTTTGTCTACAGCTCCGTCGAAATCGAAGAATTTGAGCGGTGGCTCATGCGGTTGAACGAACAATGCACCACCGGAATGAAAAAGCCCAACGCCGTACAGGAATTAGTTGAAGGTGTCGTACGATTGGTGGCGCCCATGCTCTAGG
>JAGQPD010001058.1 GCA_020426865.1 Planctomycetales bacterium | reverse complement strand
CATGGTCGGCCAATCCCCCGGGATCGGTGCGGCCGGTTGCGTTTCAGCCACCGGGCAGCGACACCGGAATTGCGTCAGGGGATGTGGATGCGACGGCACAAGAGGACGATGCTGCGGACGGAGACGCTGCACCCACGGGTATCGCACAGTTTGAAGGCGTGCAGATCGAATCGCTTCCCGACCTGGACGTCATCATTCTCCGAGGTCGCGATCGCGAATTGGATCAGTTGGCCGACATTATCGAACAACTTGAACGAATCAGCCGCGATACGCGTCCTACCATCCGTGTGGTTCCGTTGCGACATGCCCAGAGCAGCGCGGTGTCCACGTTGATTGAACAAACGCGCGAGGATCTTGTCGGGACTCGCCAAGGTCGAGTAACTGTCACACCGCTGGTCAAACCCAATGCGATATTGCTGATCGGATGGGGGGACGCCGTCAATGCCATCGTCGAATTGATCGAGGCCTTGGACGTGCCGGTGGACGCTGAGACGCAGTCGGCGGTATTTCGTCTGCAGTACGCCAACGCGTCCGCAGTACAACAAACGCTGACCACGTTTTTCGCCTCGCGTGAGGGCCTCGCGCCGCGGATCGAAACTTCGATCGACGCGCGAACCAATTCGCTGGTCGTTCGAGCGGCGCCGCGGGACCTGCAGGAAGTTGCGCGTTTGATTCGTGAACTCGACCAACCCGATAGCGAGGCGGTCAATCAGGCGCGCGTGTTCAAGATAAATCACGCCCTGGCAGCCGATATTGCCCAAACGTTGCAGCAAGCGATTCGCGCGGGTGCGGCGGGAACGGATCCTTCGGCGGTGATGGAACTGCGCGCATTGGACGACGAAGGTCGCCGTATCGTCCGCTCGGGAACGCTCGAACGCGTACAAATCACCACGAACACTCGCAACAATACCTTGATCGTTTCGTCGCCGAGTGAGAATTTGGAATTGATCGCCGAGCTGATTCGCCAGTTGGATGTACCGGTCGATCAGGCGCGCATCAAGGTTTTTCGGATTGAGAACGGCGACGCTGCGAGCTTGCTGCAGACGCTCCGATCGCTCGTGCCATCGCAAACAACCGCCGGCGGCGGACCGCAGCTATCGACTACCCCCGGGGAATCATCGCTGACACCGTTGCGCTTTTCCGTCGACGTGCGAAGCAACAGTATTATCGCGACAGGCTCAGAAGGTGACCTGCGCGTCGTTGAGGCGCTGTTGTTGAAACTGGATCAGATCACCTCAACTCAGCTACGTACCAGTGTGTACCAACTGCGAAACTCGCCCGCCGTGGACGTCGCCGCGTCCGTAAATCAATTTCTTGTCAACCGGCGGCGGATCGAACAGGCGGTACCGGGTACGGACAATCCGTTTCTAGAGATTGAGCGCGAAGTTGTGGTCGTGCCCGAACCCGTGGCCAACAAGTTGATCCTGGCCGCAACCCCGCGCTACTTTGAAGAGATTAGCGGACTGATCGAGAAACTGGACGAGCAGCCCCCACAGGTCATGATTCAAGTATTGATTGCCGAGGTAACGCTGAACGATGCGGATGAATTCGGTGTCGAGTTAGGCTTGCAGGATTCGGTATTGTTCGACCGCAGCCTGTTGGGGGATTTGTTGACCACCACCAATACGACGCAGGAATCGACCCCAGCGGGAATCGTGACGACGACACAGGAGATCATCCAGGCCGCGACCAACTTGCCCGGCTTTGACTTCAATAACTCCCTACCGCTCGGCAACAGTGGAAGCAACAAGGCATTAACGACAGCAGATCAAGTTGGTAGCCAGGGCATTTCGAATTTTGCCGTAGGACGTGGCAATGACGCCCTGGGATTCGGCGGACTGGTCTTGTCAGCAAGCAGTCAAAACGTAAGTGTCCTATTGCGGGCGTTACAGGAATCGCGGCGAGTCGAAGTGTTGAGTCGCCCACAGATTCGCACGCTTGACAATCAGCCGGCCTTTATCCAGGTTGGCCAACGCGTACCGCGAATTGTCGGGTCCGTCGTCAATCAGAACGGCCAGTCCAACTCGGTGGCCCTCGAGAATGTGGGGTTGATCCTGGGCGTCACGCCGAGGATCAGTCCCGATGGGACCGTGGTGATGGAAATCGATGCCGAAAAGTCCAACTTGGGTACCGAGCAAGATGGCATTCCGGTCGCGGTGTCGATCGATGGGACCGTGATTCGGTCACCTCGAGTCGACACGACCACGGCACAGGCAACGGTAAGTGCCGCGGACGGTGAGACGATTATCTTGGGCGGTTTGATCACGGAGTCGGAACAACAGCTCCATCGCCAGGTTCCATTCCTGGGCGATCTCCCACTGCTGCGGCACCTGTTCAGTTACGACAGCATGCTCGCCAAACGTACGGAGCTTTTGATTATCTTGACGCCACAAGTCATCCGGAATTCGGCGGACAGCGAACGGATCCGGCAGATGGAAATGGCGCGAATGAGCTGGTGTGCGGCCGACATTTGCCGGATCCATGGCGATGTCGATGCTGGCTCGTACTTGAACACCGAATGGTTGGATTCCGTGCCGACGGAAGTCATCTATCCTGATGCCAATCCGGACGGCGGTTCGATCCTAGAGGCCAGTCCCGTCGGCGAGTTACCAAGGCCGGTCACAGAGGCACTGCCCAATCCGCCACTACCACCCGAACCGCGGACCACGGAAAATGGAGCTCGGGCACGATGACGCGACAGCCTTACCCGCCTTCAATGGTGCTGATGGCAGCCGCCGTGCTATTGTGCGGATGCCGGACAATGCGTGCACCTTGGGATAGCGCGTTTTTCGGCAAAGACAAGGAAGCGGGTGTCCCAGACCGGATGCTCGTCGTCTGGAGCGACACGGTGCTGCATCAGCCGGGAAAACCGGGTACGCGTGGATTTGGCGGTCGAGTGTACTTTTACCGTGATGGAAAAAAGGATCCGATCAGCGTCGATGGGCAGTTGACGGTCTATGCATTCGACTCCGAACAACTCAATCCGTCCGAGGCTGCACCTGCGAAAAAGTATGTGATCACGCCGGAACAACTGAGCAATCACCACAGCAAAACGAGCATGGGGGATTCGTACAGCGTCTGGGTCCCGTGGGGGCCGGTTGGTGGCCCGAATCAAAGCCTGAGTCTGATCACGCGATTTGACGGTAAGAATGGTGGCACCGTAATGTCAGAGTCCACCAACAAGCTCCTGCCGGGTGTCGCTCCCAGCATCGCCAAACGAGACGTTCAGGTTGCTCGCACCGGGGTTTACCAAGAACAGGATGACGTCGCTGAGCCACGTAAGATTCAGACCGTGGCGCTCGACGAACCGTTGCCGATTGATGCGAACAATGCGCAAGCTCAGGCGCTGACGGCCTTTTCATTTGATCTGCCAGAGAGCTTTGTAAAGCAGATGAGCGCCGGGGAAATCGCTACAGAGGCAGATGGGCTAACGACGCGCCTTGGGCGCCCATCGATCGCGCCAAATGTGATGCCGTTGCTGCCGGCATCACGAGCTACCGACGCGTTGCCCCCACCTGTAACTGATTCTGAACCTGCGAGATTCCCGGCTCGAAGAGAACCAAGAGTTCAACCAACTCGCGCTCCCTTGCGGAGGCAACCACACCCTGGAGGGTGGCCGTCCTCCCTGCCACCGACACCAAGATCTGGGAACCCGTAGTCAGCTGTTTGCTGTCGGCGATCTGACGCGTCAGCTGATCGGCCACGTCGCGTCCGTCCCGCGTGACTGTTGGGAAGTCGAGGATGAGCTGCGGAGAATACATGCCGGTTGTGTTCGGCGGCAACGGTTGATTCAACTCACGAGTGCGATCGCGTGCCGTTTGGACAGCCGCGGTCGAGGAGATGATCGTGCCGGCTGTCCGTCCCTGTTCGGCCCCGACGAACGTTGATGTGTCGCGCTGGTCGGCCCCGACAAACGAGGCCCGACCGCGATTGCCCCGCATGAATCGTTCATTACCTTGTACCTGCCCTACGGTCCCCAAGTCATTTAACCCTGGCGGGCCGCTCTGCCGCTGCAGCGGCTGCCCCAACGAACGATTGCCAAACAACTGCGCCTGAACCTCGCGGTCGCTGCCAACAAAAGCCAACAACACCGTCATCATTAAGAGAAATAGTGTACGCATGTATATATTGTGTAGTTCGAGGTATCCGGGGGGTGTGGCGATAGTGAACGCCTGCCATTTTACCATACAAGCAACGCCATGTCTGGGCCAGCCGACCCTTCTAGCCGGCAACAACCTCTGCCGGTGGCGTGCGGCAACGCAGCGTTAACAGGTGCCGGAAGTGTGTGAATATTGATGCGACGGGCAAGATTGACAATGATAGAACGCGTGGCTGACGGCTGACCTTCGATAACGCAATGCAATAAAAGGCGACAGGAGCCCCAATACAATTCCGCTCAAGCCCAAATGCTCCGGAACGGGTGAGGTGGACCCCAAAAATTGGACGCGTAGAATAAGCTATACTGAGCCGTGCACATAAGAACATGAAGTGTGGGAGGAAGCATGGCAAGGATACGGAAGACGCGAGATGCCGGATTCAAGGCTTTCGGCGTGCGCTGAGCGGTGCTGTAACTGGAGCGATATTCGACGTGATTTGGGAGAGTACCAGATAAACTTCGAGCATTAAGTGCCCCGACTCTGCAACCATCAAAATGCACGGGAGCAACGACGAACAATCGGGTAAGGGTCATCCTCGCGGATGACCCTCCC
>JAGQPD010001057.1 GCA_020426865.1 Planctomycetales bacterium | reverse complement strand
CTTTGCAGACAAGGACTTTGCAGACAAGGACTTTGCAGACGCCTTTCCGACGGTTCGCGACGTCGACTCGCCCAATGCGACTACCACCGAAGACCGTCCTGTAACGATCGGGTACCTGGCCCGCCTGGCACCCGAAAAAGGATTGCGACTGCTTGCCGACGCGTTCATCCGACTCCGAAGGCGTCGCCCCGACGCGAATCTTAAACTGCACATTGCCGGGTGGTGCGGGTCCGATCTGCACGCATATCGCGACTCGGTGTTCCAATCGCTTCGCGACGCAGGCTGCGGAGATGACTTTCAATATCTTGGCGAGCTGAATCGGCAAGCGAAGGTTGAATTCTTCCGGTCGATCGACCTGTTTTCCGTTCCCACGACCTATCGTGAACCCAAGGGATTGTACGTTCTGGAAGCGATGGCAAGTGGCGTGCCGGTCGTGCAGCCGAATCACGGCGCATTTCCTGAAATGTTGCGGCGTTTGCCCGGGGGCGTTCTATTCGATCCCGAAAACGCCGACTCACTTGCCGACACGCTGGAAGAACTTGTTACCAATGAAGCGCGCCGCCGCGAACTCGGCGAAAACGGCCGTACCGCCACGTTCCGGGACGGTAATATCGAGATCATGGCGCAACGCGTGTTTGACGTGTTCCAAAATGCCTAATTCAATGCACGCGCTGCCCGGGTACGGCACCTTCGTCCACTCCCAACAGGAACACCTCCTTGCCCCCGCTGCCTGAGGCCACAATCATGCCTTCGCTGGTGCCGAATTTCATTTTGCGAGGTGCCAGGTTGGCGACAACGATAACCAACCTCCCGACCAACTGCTCGGGCTTGTAGGCCTCCTTGATGCCCGCAAACACCGTCCGTTGGTGCTCGCCCCCTAGCCCCAGAGTAATCTTCAAGAGCTTCTTTGCCTCCGGCACGTCTTCGGCATTTAAAACCCGCGCGACGCGAAAGTCCACTTTGGCGAATTCGTCGATCGTAATTTCATCTGCAAGCGGTTCGGCTTGAAGTGCCGCATCAGTGTCGTCATGCGTCGATTTCGCACCTTCACTCGTGACGCCCGTCTCTTCTACCTTGCTATCTTCTATCATCGCTTCGATATCCTTTGTTTCAACGCGTTTGAGCATATGTTGGAATGTTGCTACTGGTGTGCCCAACAACGGATTTTGTGCCTGATCCCATCCTGAAATTGGGTCACCAAGCAATTCTCCAGTTTGAGTTGCCAGTCGTGGCAAAACCGGTGCCAGGTAGATAACGATCTGCCGGAACAGATTGAGCGATACCGTACAGATATCCTGCAAGCGTTCCTGTTGATCGGTCTGATTCTTCAGTTTCCAAGGCGCATGGGCATCGAAGTATCCGTTCGCCCGGTCTGCCAATTCCATGATCAGCCTGGTGGCTCTCGCATAATCGCAGGCTTCATACGCCTGTGCAATTTCTCCGCCCGCCTGAGCCCCCTGGCTGAACAGGCCACCGTCGTCCGGATATTTTTCCGCCAACCCCGTCGATTCGGCAAGCTTCGCGGTGCGACTGGCCAAATTCACTACTTTGCCAACAATGTCCGAATTGACCTTTTGAGCAAACTCATCTAGCGACAGGTCGATGTCGTCCAACCTGGGACCTAGTTTCGATGCGTAGTAGTATCGCAAGTACGATGGATCGAGGTGCTTCAGATACGTTTCTGCCATCACAAACGTACCCTTACTCTTGGACATCTTCTCACCCGCCACCGTCAAAAATCCGTGGATGTGGACCTTGGTCGGCAACTGAAATCCCGCCACCTTCAACATCCCCGGCCAGAAGAGCGTATGGAAATACGTGATATCCTTGCCGATAAAATGGTG
>JAGQPD010001056.1 GCA_020426865.1 Planctomycetales bacterium | reverse complement strand
AGCTTCATGGGTTCCTCTTGGGGGCGTCCTGTTACTGGCCGGATGTGCGCAGTTGGGAACGCCCGAGTCGACACCGTTGACCGTGCGCGGCCAGTCGCCATACGGTTACGGCTACGAACTCCAAGAGGAATCGCCCGGCCAGGACGATCTCTATCGCGGCCCCATGAACGTCGTTGACGCAACGAGTGCATCGAACGCTTCCCAGAACCAATCTACCGCAACCCGCACTCCGGGTAGCATACCGAATCGCTATCCGGTCCAACAGACGCAGTTTGCCGGTCCGTACGACAACAGCGGTGCGGCGCTATGGCAAAACCCATCAACCGCACCTTTGCCAGCGCCTCAACCTTCCGTTCCCACCAATGCTCCAGTCTGGGCGCCACCATCAAGTAACTACGGTGCTCCCAATGGCTATCCCAATCCAAACTATGGTTCGTCCCCCTTGCAGGATCTCCCAGCGGCTCCGCCAATGGGCATGCCGCAAGGTTACGGCAACTCACTCGGCCCCGCTTATATCGGACCCGCGCCGCCAGAATCGGTCATCGTCCCACCCGACCGGATGACCGATATCGACGTGATCGTGCCAGAGACACAAACCGGTCGCCTGATGGTAGGTGCCGCTGTCAACTCCGATGCCGGTGTCGTCGGCCAGATTACGCTCGATGAAAAGAACTTCGATTGGCGAGCCTTCCCTCGCAGCTGGGACGATGTCGTCAATGGATATGCCTTCCGCGGTGGTGCACAAACCTTGCGGATTGAAGCGGTTCCCGGCAGCCAGGTCCAACGTTACATGTTTCAATTTGGACAACCCTATTTAGGAGGCACACGCTTTAGCAGCAACTTCAGCGCGTTTCTCTTCGACCGCCGGTACTTCGATTGGAACGAACAGCGACTCGGCGGTCGCCTCGGCTTGGGCTACCGCGTCTCGCCCGACGTGTCACTCAACCTCACCGCTCGCGCAGAAGAAGTCACGATTAGCAACCCTCGTGTGCCCGGCGTTCCGGAACTCGATGATGTATTGGGAAGCAGCGGCCTCTACGGCGGTAGTGTCAGTCTCTTGGCTGATACCCGCGACATTCCCTTCTCACCGACTCAGGGTTATCTGTTCGAGGCAAAATATGAACAGATCTTTGGCGACTATGATTACGGACGCGTCGAATTGGATATCCGTCGCTACTTTCTGTTGACCCAACGACCGGACTTCTCAGGACGGCACGTCTTCGGCCTTTCCCACCGACTCGGATTCTCCGGATCCGACACGCCGATGTTCGAAAACTATTTCGCCGGCGGCTACTCGACCCTTCGCGGTTTCGAATTTCGCGGTGCGTCGCCCCAATCGGGCGGTGTCACCGTCGGCGGTCGATTCCAATTGCTGGGATCCGCGGAGTACTACTTCCCCATCACCGCCGACGATATGCTGAAAGGGGTCTTGTTCTGCGACTATGGAACCGTCGAACGAAACATCGAGATCAACGGCGACAACTTCCGCGTCTCCCTGGGCGCGGGACTACGCGTCGCAATCCCAGCCTTCGGTCCAGCACCCATGGCCTTCGATTTCGCCGTCCCCGTCGCACGCGCCGACGACGATCGTACGCAACTGTTTACCTTCTTCCTCGGAGTCTCAAGATAACAAGTCTGCTTTGCCGCACTGGGTGCCCGGCGTTATGATAGTATCATGCCGCAAGTTGCCTGTCCCCATTGCCAACAGCCATTTTCCTTGTCCAACGGTCATGCGCAGACAATCGTCCGCTGCCCGGCGTGCGGTCATGCGCTCCAACGCCCCACGCTCCAACGCCCCACGCTCCAACG
>JAGQPD010001055.1 GCA_020426865.1 Planctomycetales bacterium | reverse complement strand
TTATACGGCACAAATGGCACTGGAAGCGCTCGATCATCGAGAGGAATTTGGATTCAATTTCGACCCGAGCCATTTGCATTGGCAGGGAGTGGATCCAGTCGAATTCATTCGGGCCTTCCCGAATCGCATTTATCATGTGCACATCAAGGATGCGATTACGACACTCAATGGCCGCTCGGGGATTTTAGCCAGTCATCTGAACTTCGGCGATCATCGCCGTGGTTGGGATTTCCGCTCGCCCGGTCGAGGCGCGGTGAATTTTGAGGAGATCATTCGGGCCTTAAATGATATTGGCTACAACGGACCCCTGTCGGTGGAATGGGAAGACAGCGGAATGAACCGTGATTTTGGTGCGGCCGAGGCATCGGAATTCGTCCGGCGGATCAATTTTACTCCCAGCAACCTGCAATTTGACGCGGCCTTCGCCGAATAACGCCGGGGGTTGCTCCCGCAAACGTAGCGATTCGTCGGCATTGGACATCACCGGCTTCCGGGCTATAATTGCCGTACCATACGTGCAAGCGGCACGGCGCAAGCCGGCCGGTAGTACAAAAAGTGAACGTGTAAGACAACCGGGAAAGATCAAACGATGGCTAAAGCCGGACCGCGTAAAAAAGTTCCAAAAGAATTGGCCGTGATCAATGCGGATAACTGCACGGGATGTGAGTCATGTCTTGAGGTCTGCCCGGTCGATTGCATCACGCTCAATCAGCGCGACTTCGGCGTCAGAGGGGTACAAGCCTGGTGCGAGATCGATCTGGAACGGTGTGTCGGTTGCGAAGTTTGCGTGCACATTCCGCAGAAGAAATCCAATCCGTATGAACTGACGGTCTGTCCGTGGGACGCGATAGAGATGGTCCCGACGGAAATGGTGGCTCAGGTTGTGGCGCAGATCGGTGGCCCGCCAGAATACATTCGCGACAACTGGGACCGCCTCGTCGGCACAGCTCAACATCTGGCCGAACTCCGCGCGGGCGCCTAGCTGTCGGTCCTCACAATCTAGCTGTCCGCTCTCACAGAAGCACGAAGGCCACGGAGACGGAGCGTTGACTGGCCGTAGATGCCGTCGCCGAAAAAATCGCGACGGTCATCCTTCATCACGACGTCCACGGACCTGTTTTGTCCTAATTTGCCCCTGTCTTGTCTTTTTCCGTGCCTCTGTGGCTGCGTAAGTTGTTCTTTCGTTTGTTACTTACACCGGACGGCTTGCGCCGTGCCGCGCGCCTCAACGCTTACGGCGAAAAACGGATAGGCCGCCGATCAACAGGCCCAACAGCAGACTGGTGGCTGGTTCCGGGACGGAACTGGTTGCCACGGCAGCACCGGCGGTGGCGCCGAAATTATCTTTCCACACCGTGTAGTCCGCGGCGTCGATTGTGCCGTTGCCGTTACCATCGGCGTCCAGCTCGGTGGACGACCCGAAGTTGTCCTTCCAAACTGTGTAGTCCGCCGCATCGACTTCGCCATTTTTGTTGTAGTCGCCGGCCAACGTATTGGCAAATTCGACGGTCAAGGAGAAGTCATCAAACATGGCATTTTGAGGATCGACGCCGGCGTGCAACATCTGTGTTGCACTCGCAGTGACTCGCACGTTCACCGTCCCTTCCGGCGCAACGGCCGACAGGGACTGTTGATGCCAATTCCCGTCGCTCTGCTGGACGGTTCGCAGATCGAGCGAGACCTCGTCCAGCGTGGTGTCGCCTGCACCTAAGAAGGTGATCGTCATGAGTGTTTCGGTTGGCGACGGAATCGCTCCGGCCGGGGCGGCCGGATCTAGAGTCTCTAGGCCGCCGGTGTAGTTTGTCTCCCATCGAGCCCAACCCGAAAAAGTGTAGTTGCCACCAGCCTGTCCCGGAACGGTCTGCGACAGCACGGCATCAGCTCCGGTATCAGCGCCGGCGAAGGCGCGCAACCAAAGCCCAGGTACCGCATCGTGACTGGCCCACGTTGCCGCTTGAAATTGGGCGCTATTGACGCCGTCGGGAGACTTTGTGAGCGTCCACCCCTCGGGTGCGGTCGGGACATCATCGAGAAAGCCGTTCACCAGCAGATCATCCAGTGGCGATTGTGTCGTGGTCAGCGAGAACTGATCAAAAAACGCGGACTGCTTACTGCTGAGCAGGTCACCTGCATGGACCATATCGCGAGCCGCCGCGACAACACGCACCGATGTCGCCCCACTCGGCGCCGTCGCCGATAACTGGTGCGATTTCCATTCCTCGGTAAGCGTTTGTTCTGTGCGAAGATCAAGCACGGACGGAGTGCCAATCATGGCGTTGTTGGCATCCAAAAAGATCATCTCCATCGTGGTCTGCGTAGGCGACGCTACCGCTCCTAACGGCGAGTCCGGCTCGAGGATATCGAAGCCACCAGAATAGTTGAATTCCCATTTGGACATACCAGAAAAGACATAGGTTTGCCCCTCATTGACGGCGACCTGCTGAGACAGGACCGCGTTGACCGGGGCAACGTAGTTCTCGTTGTCGCCGCTGGCATACGGCTGCAACCACAATCCATATCCCGTGTCGCCAAATCGGGCAAAACCCAACCCCGAGTGTTCTGCCGAGTTGGCAACCCCCGAGCCAGGCTCGGAATAAAACGTCTGCAAGTCCCATCCGGAGAGAGTTGAAAGGTCCAGCCCCGGCGACTTCAACAGTTCCTGACCGGTGGCGACGCGAACTAGCGCAACGCAAACCAGCGATAGCAACAACGTTGTTCGTCTGTACGTCATGAGTGCTCCTCCACGAAGAAATTGGTTTGGTACCAGGCGATCTGGGCAACTGCCGCGCGGCCAATGGGGTTTTCGACCCCTCCGTCCGAATCCGCTTCGCTCCCATGTCATCAGTAAAGACCGCTTAACCGGATGTGAGAATTCTTGCAACCAGCGCATCTTATCCGCAGGATTTAGCAATTGCAAGCGCTTTCTTAATTCTCTGAAAAAACTGGCATCGACCAATCCCGTTCGGCCACGCCCGCCCCCCTGGCAAACTTGCACAAACTTGGGAATCCAGTCACCTCCTGACACAGCGGCCCCCCTCTCGGCGGCCACCTCCCCTCACAGCTTCACAGCAGCGAGTCAAGCAAAATCCCCAACAAACACCCCCGAAAGTCCCTAATGAACAGGCGCAAACCTCACGACGACACCCTCAAGGCATCAACCACCTATCGACTGGTTGAAATTTTTTCACCATTCTTTTGTCCACGTGATATTGACGTCCGTTCATTATATGTTATCTTGTGCATATCACAAGAGTGGCCGGAGGGCCGCAAGTGCCATCACCCTGTCATCTCGGGGCGTGTACGAGATTACTGGAGACTGTCATGCGTTGCGGTCGTAGCCGACCCGCGAACCGACTCGTTCGCAATCTGTTCATGGATTCACACGCTCGAAAAGGAGATGGATGATGACGACCAATTCCCGTTTCAACCCCCTTGTGCGCCATGGCTACGCTGCAGCCGGAGCAGCAATGGTGTCCGCCCTGGCTCTTGGCTTGGCCGCCACCGTCGAACTTGATGCGCACGGTGCTCCCGTAACGCGGCCGGTCACTCAGCCGACGCCCAATGCTGAACCTGCGGGGAACCCTGCCGAAAAGTCCAAAACAGAATCCGATGCGAAAGGTGATACCAAGACAGGAACGGAGTCCACCAAGAAGACCAGCACCAAATCCGATAGCGTCAAGCCAACCGACACACCGGCCAAGCGCTTGACAAAAAAAACGAAGACGAAGTTGCCCAAGTTTTTCTCGCGGCTGTCGTTGGATGACGAGCAAATCGAATCGATCGCGGCACTTCAAGACGATTTCCAAAAACAAATTGAGAACCTGCAAAAGGAAATCGCAGCGGTCGAAAAACAACGCGATAAGGCCTTCACGAATGTGCTCAGTCGACAACAGCGTGCAACGCTAAAGGAATTCACCGATGCTGTCGAGGCAAAAACTCGCAGCAAAACCACGAAGGCAAAGATGCCAGACAAGGAAGCTGCTCGAAAATCTGATCGAAAGTCAACCAAGAATACGTAGCCGACACCTAGGCACGGCACACGGAGGTGCCGGCCCTCCTTTTTTCTTATCCCCACCAACCAACGATCACGCCCAGTCGATAGCCCAAAATCGCACCGCCCACCAATACCGCTCCCGCGCTCGCAATCAGAACCCCCCCGCTGGCAATGTCCAGCGCAGCACCGATATCCGAGTTAACTCGGAGGTCCACCGCTTTGGCCAGACGTTCGAGCGCCGTATTGATACATTCCGCCGACATCACCAATGCGACGCACAAGATCAAGAGGCACCACTCGACGAGTGAGACCGTCAGCCACCAGGCGGCGGCAATGACCAGCACGGTGATCGCCAAGTGCACGTGAAAACTGCTTTGCGTTCGCATAGCGAGCCACGCACCGGCAAAAGCGTCGCTGAACTTGTGCACCCAGCCTCGTCCTGCGTGCGAGAACAGAACGTCGCTGGCGGTCGGCGTCGTGCGTTCGTCTTCGGACACTATTCCAATCCTCGAGCGCTGGCGGGAGCCAATTGGACGCCACCAAGTTGGCCACGCCGTGACGAAGTCAAGAATCGCGGTTCAATGGCAAAAATAAATCCGACGTTGTTGCGGCCTTGATCGACATTCAGTCCCATGCTGACGAGGAACGATTCGCCAACCCGCGTGACTTCCAGCGTATGGCCGATATCGCCGGTCTTGCTGAAGTCGTAGGCATTTCCCACGGTCAGGATCCATTTTGGACCGAGCCGATAGTGGTAGCTCGAGAGCAGCACGTTGCTGCTGATTGGACCTTCGATCGTGCGGAACCCGACGTAGGCACTGCCACGTTCGGGGCGACTGACGTATCCGCCAAAGGTGAACATTCTCAATCCGTCCGAAAACGTATCGGCAAGGCCATCGGAGGCGAGTGTCAGGCGGTCGCCGACGTGCCAGCGAAGGTCGTAGTTGATCAGTCCGATATCTTCGCCGAAGTTGTTTTCGTTGGCGTTGGGAAAGAGGCTAGCGCCCATATCGAGAGTGACGACATCGACGATACGTTCGCGGCCGTACGCACCTCGTTTGGTTTGCCAGCGTTGGCGGGCACCGAATTTGAGTACCATTAGGTCGTCAGCGATTTCGGCACTGGGCGCGGTCACCCAACTTTGCATCCCGGTTCGCAGTGCGTAGTAGCGTTCATCGAAGCGGAGCGGAATGGGATCAGCAACGTTGAGTGCCCCACCGAATGTGGAGTCAGCGATGCGGCGTCGAAACGCCTCGATAGAATCGTCATCCAACGGATCGTACAACGGCAGCTGGTCAAAGTTTTGCGACGCGTCCGCCCAAAAGAAATCGACATCGAAGACAACTTTATGGGCCAGGCCATTGAGGTTCAACAAGGTGTTTTGTATCGACCGATCGACGCTCCACATCGGCAAGCTCGCACGAACGCCCGCCTGACCGTAAGCTCGTGACAGGTCGTTGCCATTCAGATCATCGCCCCAGTGGGCCAATTCGCCTAGCAGATAAGGAACAACCTTGAGCGCGCCCAACTCGAAAGGCACGTCAAGTTCCTGACGGGTGACGGCGCGAATGCCTTCGCGATCCGCTTCCCAAGGCAACGGATTGAACGTCGCCAGATCGGTGG
>JAGQPD010001054.1 GCA_020426865.1 Planctomycetales bacterium | reverse complement strand
TCCTCGGCGGGCCGCGACTGCGACTCTCCGTCGCGGCCACGTATTCTAGAAGAATAATCTTTCGGTCATAATCCAGACAGTATCGAACGCCTTTCCGCAAACGTCAACCCGAACGACATGCTGTACTACTGGCAACCGCAGTCGACCGTGGCCCACGACCTGGCCCTCGACGAAGCTCTTTTGACGCACATGACAGACTCGACGCCGGTTGCGGATACGGGGTGTTCCGCCGATGCAACCGCCGACGATTGTTTGCGAATTTGGGAACCAAAGCTGCATCACGTCGTGATCGGACGCAGTTCGCGCGTCCAAGACGAGGTCCGGCTGGATTGCTGCCAACGCGAAGAGATCTCGGTGTTTCGACGCATCAGCGGCGGTGCTGCGATTCTCACCGGACCTGGTTGTTTGCTCTATTCGGTCGTCCTCAATCGCCATCGTCACCCACAACTGGCAACGCTACCGGAGATCCATCAGTTTGTTTTGCAGCGCATGGCAACTGCCCTCCGCCGTTTGGTTCCGTCCGTGGCGATCGCCGGAACGAGCGACCTAGTCCTTCAGTCTCCCGATGGCCGCCTCCGTAAATTCTCCGGCAACAGCCTCCGAGTCACTCGCAGCGCTGTCCTCTATCACGGCACGCTACTGATCGATTTCGATACCGATTTGATCGGTTGCTATCTGAAAGAGCCGCCTCGCCAACCCGACTATCGACAGCGCCGGCAACACCGCGACTTTGTTACCTGCCTGTCGTGCAGCATGAGCGACGTGCAAATGGCTCTGCGCGAAGCATGGAGTCCGCTACTACGGTGTGACGTAACGCCCGATATCCGCCAAGCCGTCGACGAGCTCATCGTGTCGCGTTACGGCTGTGAGGAATGGAACCGATAGAAAATCAAATGGCCGCGGCAATGGCATGGTCGACGCTTTCATCGAGGTGAAACTGGATCATCGCCCGCATCCGTCGAGGCAAGTTTTCTAACTAATGGTCCAGGACCCGAAGTCCTCTTGAGTTGTTCGATGAAGTCGTCAGTTGCTTTCATTTGGCGATCGATCTCAACTTTGTGGTCGAAATAGTATGCCAACGATCACCTAAACCATTCCCCATTTCTTCCGCAAGAACCATTCGGAGCTAATCAGGGCAATCAGGGTGAGAAAGTAGAGCCACGTATCGAGGGGCGTTGTTGCCAATTGCCATTTGGTTTGTCGGGTCACTTCGGTCCGCGGCGGTTGCGTAGCAATGTCGTGAAAGAGAGCGGGCATTTGTTCGGGGGCGACTGTTTTGCCCCCCGAGTCCGCAGTCAATTGCGATAACATGGCCATGAATTGCGGATTGGCGGCCGGCTCCAATAACTCGAGATCCTGTTGCACGACGACAAAATTCGATTCTGCCGAGCCGATGTCGGCGCCGCCGCGTCTTGCCTTGACCTGCAATCGATAATCACCCGGCAAAGCAAGGTCCTCACACGTACCCGTCCATGATTCACCATCCGGTGACACGCGAATGGCTTGTTGCGTTCCGTCCGGGGCGTGCAGTATCGTCTCGAAGATCGAGTCTTCGATGATGTCACCGTTGGCGTTCGTGGCACCTGTCGTTAACTTGACGCTTCCACCGGGCAGGACACGCCGCTGGTCCAGTTGTACCCACACATTTTGTCGCTGTGATTCGTCCTTGCGTGCCAGCCACAAAATGGCTTGCCGCCAAAACCGTTTATGCTCGGCTTGAAAGCCGTGGCGATACCAGCGATATGTCGAATCTCCCGCGAACGCCAGGACTCGACCATTGCCCGAATTGCCTTGCACCAACAGCGGTTCACCCGTTTCCGCCTTGGCGATCACCACTGCCGCGGGCTTCAATCGCCCGAATTTGTTCGCTTCGTCCAGCGGCGGCAAACGCCGCCATACGCTCAGGTTGTCGTCGCGACCGCCCAATCGTGTTACAAAGTGATCTTCATCGGAGGGACGCATCGCCAATGGACGCTGTAAATGCGAGTCGGGCCAGGGTTCAGCACCAAACGGCTGGCTTTCGCTGCGCAGCATCTCGATCGGCAAGACGTCTCGCAACGCCGTATCGGCATAGCCACCCGGGCCGAAGCTATGGTAGCCGCCACACATCATCAAACCCTTGCCCGATTGCACCTGCTGTGCCAACAACCGGCATCCTTCACTCCCCAATGCCGCTGCCGGAACGTCGCCCAGTAGGTAGACGTCGTAGTTGTTTCCGCCTACGATTTGCGCCAGATTGACAGGCCACTGCTGCCGCAGCCGTACGTCGAGCCATTGCCAGTCGAGCTGAATATCGACCGACTCGTCGATCGACCGTCGCAGAAATTTTTGCTCCTGCCACACTACGTTGCTATCCAAAAAAAGTACGCGTAGTCCGCCTTCCAGGACATTTACATAGGCCGTTTGCAGATTGTTGTCCACGATCGGTTCCCCTTCTTGCTGGGGAATTTGCAGCGTCAACTTGTATTGACCGGGTTCCTGCGGCACATAGGTCATTTCGATATTCAGCTGCTCGCCGTCTTCCGTCGCCTGGACCACTTGTTGA
>JAGQPD010001053.1 GCA_020426865.1 Planctomycetales bacterium | reverse complement strand
CGAATTGCTTCGTCGATGGAAGCCGCCAATTGAGGATCACGTCCTGCCCGCCGGGCGACGGCCGCGATTTCCGAAAAGATCGCTTGCAGCTCGCGATACTCCGTGGCCTCCTGTAGACGTTCAAGCCAATCTTGTTGCGTCATGTTTTCCGAACTCCCGCGTTACCAACAGCAACTACCGAGCGCGACACAGGATATCAGATCGAAACCGCGACCGCCAGCGAACATCGGGCGACGGTCAACCACGGTTTTCGAATGGAAGTCGATCATTCGGCGAGGAACCCGTGTTGCACATAATCGGACGCCGAGTCCCACGCATCGGCTGCGTTTTGAAAGGAAACTCGCATCGCCTTGATGGTCGTCGGCGTCTTGACCGCTGGAGTCACGGTCACTTTCGAATTCAACGGGACCTGTGCGGATGGGCCCTTGGCCAACGCGATCTCTACCTCCGGACTGAGCAGAAAATCTACCATTTTCCTTGCTTCCGTCGGATGTGGACCGTTCTTGATCACGCAAACGGTGTTGGGAATAAAGAGCGTGCCAACCTGATCCGGTCGTTGGTCCGGATAGACGATGTCCACCGGGTAACCTTGTCGGATCATCGACATGGCGTCATCAGTATCCGTCAAACCAAATGCCAATTGTCCGTGGGCGACTGCCTCGGCGACTCGTTTGTTTCCTCCCAGAATTTGAACTTGATTTGCCTTGATGCCATCCAACAGCCGTCTCGCCTCGTCGGGGCCGACTGCCGAAAAAAGGCATGCCACATGGGTTGCCGTCGTGCCAAATAGCGGTTTCGCGATGCCGATCTTGCCTTTCCAACGTTCATTCGCCAAATCGTAAATCGACTCTGGAAGCGGCGATTCGTCCAACAGTTCCGTGTTGTAGAGCAGAATTCTCGCTCGTGCTGCAAACCCGTACCAGGTGCCGTCGGTGTCCTGGTAGTGTTCGGGATAGTCCTTTGCGATTGCCGGAAAATAGACGTCTAACAGGCCTGCCTTCTTCAATCGCAGACTATTGAGGATCTCATTATTCCAAAAAACATCGCACCTTGGCCGCGATGACTCAGCCATGATTTCATTCACAAGCCCCACGGTTTTGGTGGATTCAACGTCGAATTTGGCGCGAACATGGACGTTCGTTCGTGCCTCGAACGATTGCAGGATCGGTTCAGAAAACGTCTGGTCATGCGCCGTGTACACGATGATTTGGGTACCATCCTTTGGCGACGTAAGGCAGCCAGTCTGGGCGAACATCAGGGCGATGCCGATTGCGGCGAAGTTAATGCGGTACATGCGGACATTGCGCGTCAACATTTGGTATGGTCACTGGATTGGAGAAAGTATTGGAGAGTGGTTATCAGTTGTCGGACGCGTTTTCGGAATTCACATGCTGTGACAGGCCTTGCAGTCGGCTTCGTGCTTGTTGGACGATGTCCGCGGCCCACGGTGCGTCGGCATACAGTACCAGGATGCCGCGATAGATGGCCGCAGCTTCTTGCGGATGGTCCGTCGCCAGTGATTCGGCGCGAGTCATTTTGGCATGGAGCAACTCCAGACGTGTCTCAGTCCAGGAATGGATATCGGCATTGAGGATTTCGAGTTGCCGACGAGCGAACGCGACGCCATGGGCGGTTTCCGAGTCCCCGTCGGTAGATTCGTAGACGTCCACAATCGCTTGGAAGTGCGAAGCTGCATTAGACAAATCAGTGTCTTTAAGCCGGATGGCGTTCAATAGGGCCTGCTCCAAAGCGGAAAGGTCCGTGGCGGAATGCATCTGCCGCGCGCGGAGAATCAATCTCCGTTCCCATTTGAGGGCATCGATACGATCGGACAGATCTTCGATGGACTCGCGATGAGGATCGTTCGGAAAGCGATCGAGAAACAAGTTAACGTCGGACTCCAGATGAAGAATAGCATCGGGGGAGTCATCGTCGAGTTGCGATTCAATGCGACTTGCGAGTTGCTCGGCAGTGGGTGGGCGAAGTGCCCAATATACGATCGCACTGAGGCCCACGAGGAGCGGCACCGATGCCAAGGCTGCCCCCCAACGTTGCCATCCCGATTCTCGACGCACATGTCGCGAGGCAGGTTGGGGGCTCACTTGCGTGAATGCTGGAATCGACTCTCGGTGTGTGCTCGATGTTCGCAATTCCGAATGTGTCGATGCCGAGGACTCTTGTACGGGAATGTTGTCGGAAGGCATGGCGGCTGTTTCGCGACTTGCCAACTCGTCCGCTTGTCGGAGATGTCGCAATGCCGAGTCTTGCGTGAGGAAATCGGGAGTCGAATCTGGTTGGAGCGAGCCACGGTGCGGTGAATTACCGTGCGTGACATTTCCGTGCGGAGAGTCATCGCCATTGGAGGTCGAGATCGTGAGGGCATCCCGGATTTGTTGCAGTCGATGGGCCAGGGCGATTGCGGTCGGGACTCGATCCTGTGGGTCTTTGGACAGCAGGCTTTCCAAAAGTTGCTCTAGAGCCTCGGGGGTATCTGGAGCAAATCGGCGGACAGGGTAGGGAGCGTCGTATCGCAGCTTGTGGATCACCTCCGGCAATGATTTCCCGACGAAAGGCGGTCGGCCAGCTAGCAGAGCGTAGAGAACGCTGCCGAGGCTGTAGATGTCGCAGCGAGGTGTCGCAGGTTGCCCCATTGCCTGTTCGGGGGACATGTAATCGGCAGTCCCCAGGATCCCACCATCTGCCGTCATATGCGTGTTGCCAAATAGCTTGGCGATTCCAAAATCTGACAGTTTGATTTGTTCTTCACTCGTCAGCAACAGATTCGCCGGCTTGATGTC
>JAGQPD010001052.1 GCA_020426865.1 Planctomycetales bacterium | reverse complement strand
CGAATGGTTGTCAACGCGTGCCTCTGGGCGCTCGGCATGGAGGACTCGATCGAGCCGGATGGCGAAATCGGATTTGTAGGCCCCTATCATCCCGTTACGTTTAACTTCGAAGGCTATCGACGCGGCGTCAAGCCGGAAGAGCTGTCGGGTTGGGACAGCCCGATCATGCGTGAGGACGCGCCTGTCCAACGCAAGCAATAACGGATGCGACAGCAGTGCCATGGTCACACGTGTCATTGAGCGGTAGGGCGAGCAAAAGCGCGGACGGACGTATCACGGCAGCGTTTACCGATTTTCCAATCGTTCGCGGACGCCGGGAATGATGCGCGCGGCGTTTTCGTGATAGATTTTGTGCAGCACGTCATCCGGAAGGCTGAGCCCGTAAATATTCCAAAAGCCTTGAGGTGGGAATTCTTTTTCGGAATAGGGAAAGTACTCGTCGTAGGTTTCCAGGAAACGCCAATAGCTCCGGAGGCGCGCTTCCGGAAACGGGCCATCGGTTCCGAACAACACTCGATCGGCATGCTCAAGGAAGAACTTGCGGGCCGAGTAAGGTTGTCGGCCCAACTCCCCGATGCGTGACGCGATGTCGACATAGAGGTTGGGGTAGGTTGCCAACCACTGACTTACTTGCTGGAGGTCTTCCGCACTGCTGGCCACGTGGGCTCCGATGAATAGTGTGCGCGGATGTCTCGCGATCACGCGATTGCGGGCGGCCAACAATTGGTCCCGCGGGGGAAATTTCTCGCCGTAAAAGCTCCAATCGGGATGGCGGCGTAATTCCTCCCAGCGTTCGTTGTTGGCGTCGATTGGCAGGAAGAATGCCGCCGGGTCAGCCGTATGGATCAGCACGGGCAACCCCAATTCGCCGCAAGCGTGCCAGATGGGGTCCCATCGCGGATCGTCGATGGCAATCAGGGAGTCGTCGGGATTACGGTATCCCAGCCCGAATTGCTTAAATATTTTCAGTCCACTGGCACCATTGCGTTTGGCGTCGGTGAGATGTCGTGCCATGCGGCGAGCAAAATCGGGGCGATGGCAGTCCCACGTCGACGGATCGTCGTCTTTGCCAGTTCCCTGCATATCGAGAAACACGAATTGTACGAATCGCTCGCGATGGTCTCGCCAGACGAATTCGGCGTCGGACAGCCAACTGTCGCCCAACTTGGCGTCCATATTCACGGACACGGTGATATTGTGACGCTCCATTGTCGCAACGTATTGGTCGAGCTGTTCGTGAGAGCCGTGCAGGCGGAAACCAAAATGAGTGTGCACATCGACAACGGGGAATTTTGCCTGAGAGCAATCGGATTCGGGCACGATCAGGGTAGAGTGCGGACGGAATCGATCCAAGGCCAGCGGTCGTCCGTTTTGACCGTCCAGCACAGTGGTAGGAGAATCGGGAGTGGTCACGTCGGGTTCGGCCGCTAGCAGCGGCAAGGCAACGAATAGGACAAAGCACGAGCAGGAGCATTGGATGGCATTGGTCAAGATATTGGAATCTCCGTCGCGCGGGGCATTTGATAATTGCAGGAACTGGCCACTCTGGTAGGATAACACGTAGCAATATGACTTCCTACACAACGCGTGCTGTCGAGCGAAAATCCGCGCGATAGTTCGATTGAGTTTGTTTTCACATGTCATCTGACCATACGCAATATCAATCGGAGGAGGCCCGCCAACGGGCGTCGCAGCTGAGCGAGCGGCGGACGCGGCCGCCAACGGATGTACCTGGCTACGAACCGCTACGGTTCTTGGGGGCCGGTGCCTACGGCGAGGTCTGGGTGGCCGTGGACCAGAACACGGGACGGCAGGTTGCGATCAAGTTTTATGCTCACCGCGGAGGCGTCGACTGGTCGCTGCTATCGCGAGAGGTAGAGAAGTTGGTCTTCCTGTCGGCTGACCGTTACGTGGTGCAGTTGTTGGATGTCGGTTGGGACGCCGATCCTCCGTATTATGTCATGGAGTACATCGAGAACGGATCGCTGGATGACCTATTGCGAGAGGCGGGGACGCTGACCGTCCGCGAGGCAGTGGAGATTTTTCGCGATGTTGCAACGGGTCTATCGCACGCGCATACGAAAGGTGTGCTTCACTGCGACCTAAAGCCGGCAAATGTATTGTTGGACCAGGACCACAAACCACGTTTGGCGGACTTCGGTCAATCGCGGTTGAGTTACGAACAGACGCCGGCGTTGGGGACGTTGTTCTACATGGCCCCGGAGCAGGCGGATTTGGAGGCGGTCCCCGATGCTCGATGGGACGTCTATGCACTGGGGGCGATCCTCTATTGCATGATCACTGGCGAACCGCCTTTTCGTACCACCGAGGCATTGTCGCAGATCGACGCATCTGGGGATTTGACGAATCGGCTGCTGAAGTATCGGACGATCATTCGCAAATCGCCGCGTCCTGTGGCCCATCGTCGTGTTCCGGGGATGGACCGTGCATTGGCGGAGATTATCGATCGGTGCCTGACGGTCGATCCCGAACGTCGTTATCCCACGGTACAGAGCGTCTTGCAGGCGCTGGAGCGCCGGCAACTGTCGCATGTCCGCCGACCGCTTCTGGTATTGGGTGTTGCCGGCCCGCTGTTGTTGTTGGCGACGATGGGATTCTTTGGCTATCGAGCCTACCGAAATGCGATGCGTGAAACGGAAGACGTTGTCACGTCACGGGCGAGGGAAAGCAATCAATTCGCCGCACAATTCGTGGCGGAAACAGTAGCCGACGAGATCGACCACCGGTATCAAGCTGTGGAAAAGGTGGCCAACGATCCCGAGTTTCAACAGTTGATGCGCGATGCGCTCGGCGACCAGCAATTGCGAGAACAACTTGCAGTGCTAGACGCGCCGGCCACATCGGCAAAGAGCAACGCTGAGGTGCCTCAGGTTTTCCTGGACAACGCGGCACGACAAAAACTGCAGGACTACCTCCAGAGGACGCTGGCGAATCCCGCTCTGCCGAAGGCAGCCAGCTGGTTCGTCACGGACAGCAGTGGCACTTTCATGGCATCCGTATTTGCAAAAGACGCGACATCGGTCACCGGACAGAATTTCGCACGCCGGACGTACTTCCACGGCGGCCCGCGCGACTTGGCCCTCGACGCTCGACCGAAACCATTGCAGGAAACCACGCTATCGCCCGTATTCAAAAGTACCGCCGCCAATACTTGGAAGGTTGCGATCTCCACCCCTGTGATCATCGATGGGATGACTGTTGGAGTTGTGGCGTTGACAGTAGAGAACGGCGGTCTCGCCCAATTCTCACAATCTGATACCGAACCCGATGCCTGGTTTGCTGTCCTGGTAGATGGCCGCCGCATGCAAAATCGCGGAGCGATTCTCGAGCACCCACTGTTCGATAAACTGTTGAAAGAACAAGACCAACTACCGGAACGACTCGGGAAGATCATGCTGGACGTCGACCAGTTTGATGGCAATGATTCGCCCGTGATCACCGATCCGCTATCGACCGATGAATTGGGAGCCGAGTATCGTGGCCGCTGGGTGGCGGGCACCGCGGCAGTCCCTGGGACGGAAAGCAAATATGTCGACGATGGCCAGGATAAGAACAATGGCACGGTCAATTCGTTGATCGTCCTCGTGCAGCAACAATACGACAAAGCCACCGAGCCAGTGCGGGACCTCGGACGTCGTCTACTACGCGAAGGCCTCTCGGCATTTGCAGTAACGCTGCTGGTGATGTTCGTCCTGTGGTACTTCGTGGTTCGATTGCGTCGTAACGTCTATGCCGGTCGTCGGGCCTCAGCCATTCCCACCGAGCGTTCGACGCCGATGCACAACCGCGAAACCATGGAGGCCCCGTCCCCCTGACCGACCCGATCCTCGCTTGACGTCCGCAGCGAATCGCTTAGACTGGATCACTGACACTGGAACTGCTCCGCGGGAATGGCGGAATTGGCAGACGCGCTAGGTTGAGGGCCTAGTGGGGGTTAACCCCGTGGAGGTTCGAGTCCTCTTTCCCGCACTTATTCTCTTT
>JAGQPD010001051.1 GCA_020426865.1 Planctomycetales bacterium | reverse complement strand
GTACGCGACCGGTGATCAAACTGACGACGAAGAGGATCAGAAACAACACAAAACAGATTTTTGCAATCGTTGCTGCGGTGCCGGCGATGACTCCAAAACCCAAGATTCCAGCAATTAAAGCAACAATTAGAAACGTGATTGCCCAACCTAACATGTTCTGCTCCTTTGCGTTCAGTAGTTACGCTGCGATCAACACCGCAGCTCGTTTGGCCAACGCGGCCTTCACAAAACTGTGCCTGCCAACCCAGGGTTCCCGTAGGACAAATGTCACCTACCGTTCCTGCGACTGGACCATCCACAGGTGCTTCTCCAGTGCTCGGCAGAATTCGATCAAGATGTCTTCCGATACCTTGTCAACATTTCCGATTTTGTCCATCGAATCGCGTAGACACTGAGTAGCAACGAGAAGACGATCCGCGGCGGCGGTTACGCTTTCATCGACACTCTGTCGTCCGGCGGTCAGCGCTTCCAGCCTTGACTCGTCGGCAATCGTCATCGCTCGGCCATCGGCCGTGACCCCCAGTGCCGCGATCCGCTCTGCTACCTCGTCCGCTCCTGCACGCGAAGTGTCGATGATCTTGTCGAGTTGAGTATGAAACGACAAGAACCGATCACCCAGCACGTTCCAATGAAGTTGCTTCAGTTGGAGGGATAGGTCGATAAGTGTTGTGAGACATGTCTGAAGCGAACCAACGACCGTCTCACGGTCTGAGTCCTTCAAAATCTCACGTGGCAAAGTCGCGGTGGTCATGATACTCTCCTTACTGTTTTCCGTAGCAAACCTCTATGTCGGACCGATACGGAGTTCCGTCCGACTTGTCCTGACATTGCTTCACTCCTGCTGGCGACTGCTGGCGATTTACGCACAACGCGTGCCAGACGCAAAACGGCTTCGATTTGTCGGCCGGATCTGCCGACGGCGGCTGGCCGTCGCAGCGTATCAACAGGTTGCGTGGCAGCGTGACGACCAGATTGATTGCTTGGGCGTCAGGACATCACAATTTTTGCGTTCAACGTGGCAGTCGTTTATTTGGCCAAGTCAACGAATACGATCGACGACGGATTGCCAACGGCAGCGTACTGGCCTGTAAAAGAGAGCTTTCCTGATTCGCCGTCTACGCGAAATACCGTCACATTGTCTGCCCGTTGATTGCAACAATAGAGAAAACGCCCCGATGGATCGAAATTGAAACTGCGCGGATAGTCCCCCCGCGTCCATTCCTCGCCGACATACTCGAGTGTCCCGTCGCTCGCCACTGAGAAAATGCCGACGCTATCGTGCAAGCGATTGCCCACGTAAACGAACTTGCCGTCCGCAGAGACAAGGATCTCTGAACAAAAATTGCTCCCGGCAAAACCAGGTGGCAACGTTGAGATCGTTTGGCGCGGGTTGAGTCGACCGGTGGTCGAATCGTAGTCGAACAAGGCGATGGTCGAACCTTCCTCTTGAACGGAATAGAACCACCTGCCATTGGGATGAAAATGAAAATGTCGTGGGCCGTCACCTGACGGCAACGCGATCTCATGGTGCTCGGCTGGCGCGAGCCTTCCCGCTTCCCGATCGAAACTCCATACAAAGATCCGATCCAAACCCAAATCGACGTGCAGAACGAAATTGCCAGTGGGATCGGCCTGGATCATATGAGCATGAGTTCGATCATGACCACTGAATGCGAAGCTTCCGGCTGGTGCGTTCGTTGCTCTTGCTGGACCGATCTGGCCACCATCGCGCTTTACGTCCGTCGCGTCCCCGAGCTCCCCAGTCGACGTGATCGGCAACACCGCAATCGAACCGCCGAAGTAGTTGGCGACGAGTAAATGTCGTCCGTCCGCGTGCAGACTGGCATACGTCGGGCCGTCGCCTCCGGACCCGACCGAATTCAGCAGCGTCAGCGTTCCATCCGTGCGGTTGATCGAAAAAGCGCTCACGGTACCCTGCTTGTCCGCGCTACTCCGATCTGTCTCGTTGGTGGAATAGAGCCGAGTCCCATCGCGGTTGACCGCCAGGCAGCTAGGGCTGTTACCCATCTCGACCTGAGTGAATGGCGTGAGATCGCCGGTCTTCCGGTCAACGCGAAACAGATGAATCCCCCGGCCGTTGCCTGGTGGCAAGTCGACTTGCGTTGGAAGAACGTCACCCAGCGGCGAACTGAACGTTCCGACATAGGCAATCAACGGCCGAGCGTCATCGGGTGACTCGTCACCCATGGATGATGGGCAAGAAATCGCGAAAATGCTAGCGGCAGTGAGCACCGCCCGCAGTAGATAGGTGCGGATTGGGGGGGATAGTTGCATAACGGTTTCGCTCGTCGGTATTTCTGTCGTAACGGCATCGCTGCCGTAACAATAGGAGACCTATTATACGGCCACGTCGGAACGGACGCGACGACGGATTGAGGACAACGGCTTGAATTCGCGGTTTGTGGTAGCAAAAGCCGGCTTCCCCAAATCGTGTGCATCGTTGTACAATCTGGCCCCTGCGGGTTGAAAACGGTGGCCGACCCATCACCGAATATTGTCTTAGGGTTGCGAGATCGATCGGCTATTTGGCGCAGCCGTGGCCATGAGTTACGCGCTGGCGATGTCGCCCCCCAAGATCGGCGGGCCGGCCGCTTGTCTCGCCCAACCTGAAAGAGTGGAACCGGCTTCGGGTAAGGCGTTTTGCAGCAGGTGTGACACTATCGCGGCATTGCTGGCGCAGCCTTTTGGGGGGTTGGGTTAGGTCGTCAAAAATGGTAGCGTACAAGCCCGCTGGCCGCCGTTGACGAGTTACACGGAAATCGCGACACAG
Organism: Planctomycetales bacterium; assembly: GCA_020426865.1. GTDB lineage: Bacteria > Planctomycetota > Planctomycetia > Pirellulales > Pirellulaceae > JAGQPD01. Next base: position 42 of record JAGQPD010001051.1, on the reverse strand, counting down.
ACAGGCATGCGTTGCCGCAACTCCTTATGGGGGAGAGGGTTG
>JAGQPD010001050.1 GCA_020426865.1 Planctomycetales bacterium | reverse complement strand
CGTTGCTATCGGCAGTCATCAGTCCGGTCCTGGTCACATCAAGTTGGAAAGGACACTGGATCGTCCGTCGAGTTGACGAACGGTGGGTGATCGGCACGGTCGTCTTGATCACGATGGTCATCCTCGTCGATTGGGGCATCCGCGTGCGACAAGATTCCGGCGTTTCACCACGAACAGGAACTGCGATTCCTATTAACGAACGACCATAAACCAAAGACAAGATGAAGCCATGGGGACAGAACGTCCGCGTGGTCGCGATCGCCAACCTTTACCCAATCAGGACCGTGATGATGGACCGTCTCGTTCGCACCGATGCTCGCCGATTGCTTACAGTTTTCGCGACTCTTTTCTTTTGCTGCTCAGCGACAGGCTGTGGGCTGCTGGCCAATGTGATGTATGCCGGCTGGGGCGGGCGCGTCCATGCCAGATGCAAGGCCCTGGAAGGCAAGCGCGTGGCGGTGGTTTGCGTCTCGCAATCGGCCGAATTTGGTCCTACGACCGCCGCCGACCAGATCGCCAAACATATCGGAGACCTGTTACGCACCAACGTGAAAGAGATTCAACTTGTCGAACAACAACAGATTGATGATTGGATGGACCGCAACGACTGGAACCGTATCGACTACGTCGAAATCGGGCGCGGCGTAAGTGCCGACATGGTCGTGGCAGTCGATTTGAATTCGTTCAGTTTGCACGACGGACAAACGTTGTACAAGGGTCGCGCCAATGTGGAGATCTCCGTGTACGACATCGTGGCCGGCGGTAACCTCGTCTATAGCAACACGCCATCAGAGATCCAATACCCCGAGAATACGGGCATTCACACCACCGATATCTCCGACGCCGAATTCCGCCGCCGCTATCTGATGATCGTCGGCTCCCAAATCGCTCGTCATTTCTATACCTATGATGAACTGGAAGATTTCGCGCGGGATACAACGGTGATTCGCTAACACGTTGGCCAGTTAGCACACCAACGGTAAATTTGTTTCAAGTTTTTGAGGGGTTCTCTCCCATAGACGGGATTTACTGGTTGTCAACGGATGTCACGTTGAATGCCGGAAATTCACGCCCGAAGAGGAGAACGCCATGTCGGCCATCCAACGCGCAAACCGCCCACAGAACTCTCTCTATGCTTCCAGACGGTCCAATGGTGTACCATCATTCTCACTGGAAACGCTGGAACAACGCGCCATGTTGGCCGCCAATGCATGGTTAAGCTCAGGGAACCTCTACATTGTCGCGGACTCCTATGGGGGCTCTGTCGAGATCTCAACCAACTGGCCTGATGCCACTTCCACTTCACGTTACCAATCGGCAAATAACTACGCGATTTCAGCTGCCGCGATCGGTTCGGCGTCAAATACGTGGGGCTGGTCCATCGGTAGCCCTAGTCTTGCTGTGACTGGGGTCAGCCCGAACGGCAATATTCATCGCAATTTCGACATGTCAACGATCGACCAGATATTCTTTTTTGGCAGTTCCGATTCGGACCTCGTAACGAACCACACGAGCGTGCCGTCGACCATGTACGGCTTCGGAGGGGATGACGTACTCGTCGGTGGAGCCGCCAGAGACCGGTTATATGGCGGTAACGATCACGACAAGCTACGAGGAAATGGTGGCGACGACGATCTTCAGGGCGGCAGTGGCAACGACGTGATCCATGGCGACAGCGGCAACGACGTCCTGTCCGGTGACTCGGGGAACGACAAGCTGTTTGCCGGAAGCGGACGGGATTACTTGCACGGTGGAAGCAACGACGATGTGCTCGTAAGTATCGATGGAGACGCTACCGACCATCTGTTCGGCAACAGTGGCAATGACAGTTTCTGGATTGACAGGGAGGTTGCCTGGATTTTTTCCGCGACCGACAAAGTGCGGGACGCTAGCGCATTTGAGTTATCCAACAATGTTCACGAAGTTCAACGATTCGAAAACGGCGACAAGTCTCTGGATGGCGACGACCTGGCCGATCCAGTTGACGGCCGCTTCTACAAAGACTTTTCCGATCGCCCGCTTTTTGCTGACGCAGGTCCGTCGTCACTCGACATGAGACAAGGAGCCCAGGCAGACTGCTGGCTGATATCGGCGATGGGTTCGATTGCCAAGGCGGATCCCAACCGTATTCGTCAGACCGTCGTCGATCTGGGCGACGGTACTTACGGAGTACAACTGGCCGGGAAATTCTATCGCGTCGACGGCGATCTCCCAACCGACGGCCCCACTACCTCCAACCTGGTTAACGCTGGTTTCGGCCAACAGAACAGCATCTGGCTACCGATCATTGAAAAAGCATATACCTTCAAGACAGTTCTCACATTCGCCCCTCCCGGTACAGCTGCGGTCTACGCAATGGGAGGCGCCGATACGTCGCTCGTCTACGGCGATCTTGGCATGAGCGTTGACTCACTTGCTGCGACGTCGGCCTCCACAACGTTATTCTATCTCGCCAGCCAATTGCGAGTTGGAAGGGCAGTGACGCTTTACATCAATACCCCTGCTGCCAATTGCCCCTGCATTGGCAATCACTTTTACGTGGTGGAACGCGTGAACTTCCAGGGCGGACGGCCAGTCTCGGTGGTCCTACGGAACCCGTGGGGACGTGACGGTGCCGGAAGCGACGGCCTCAATGATGGACTGGTTACGGTCTCCGGCAACCAACTGGTGGCGTCCGGCGCTGTGGTTCGCTCCGCTACGGTCTAGCGCGGCAGTAGCCAGGCATCCCACCGAACACTCCCGTCGAATCTGATCTGATGTGGTAGCGTGGAGCCCCCGACACCCGGCCGAGTCACAACCTCGGGATCGGCCGTGTCGGACGCCGCTGCAGCATTTGCAGCTGATCATCGCGCGGGGGAGGGGCCGGATTGTTGTTATTGTTTCCCCCTCCCTGTGCCGGCGGATCGAGATCGGTAAAAGTCTCCGCCCACTTCCAACCCAGCGGGTCTTTTAACTCAGCGGCTGCCAACATCGACCACGGCGTTCCGGGGTGTTCGTCAATCACGCGATTCAAATACTCCCGCGCCTTGTCCGACAGGTTCTTCAGCAGACTCCCGGCGTCCGACGCATCATCGCTTGGACGCAACACCCAAGTGTTGTTTTTACCGTCCTTGAACGCCATGCCCTGCTTCGCCTGAGCCAACATCACATTATAGGCTTCCGTGCGGACTTTCGTGGCGAGCGTCCGGCCCATCGCTAAATCAAAACCCGCCTGCCAACGCGGAGAATACTCGCGCTGTCGATCGGACTCGCCCAACTGCAGCGTCTGATAGATCATCTGGATGGGCGGTTCCACTTTCGCCGCAATCTTCTGGGCCTCGGTCAACTCTTGTGCCAATTCCGCATCGCTTCGTTTGACGAAGCGTAAGTGGGGATTCTCCATCGATGCTACCCACGACATCTGGGCCGCCCGTACCAGCGCCGTCCGCAATCTGCTGGATTTGATCCGCCGCTGATACTCCTCCGTCGAAACATAATCCGGACGGTAACGCTTCATTACCTCCGGATCAAAGAAATACTTGAAATACGCCGCCGACTCACTCGTCTCCCCCCATTTCACGGCCCGCTGCAAGTTGCGATCAGGATGAACGGTAAAATAGATCCCCCCCGACTCGTAACACAATCGAGTCAGTGCGTAGGGACCAAATCCTGAATCAATGGGAACGTCGTCAAAATCGCGTGATCCAGAAAACCTTAGCCGGATCCGCTCGGGATACAACGTCTCGGGACCTTGATGGACGATGGCTCGCTGCGGAGTCTGGTCGAACTGGGGATCCGGGTCGACATACTTCACGTACGTCTCTTGCCGGCCAAAAGGGGCCGGCACCCCAATCACAAACACCGGCACCTCATTGCGCCGACATAGCTTGACCGCCTCGTCCGCCTGCGCAACGTCGTCACCAGCCTCGTCGCTTAACACGATTAGCATGACATTCCGCCGCGGCTCGCGCGTCCGCGGATCGGGACGCCGGTAGTTTTGAAACTCCTCGACCGAGGCAATCACCGCCGCGAAGACCCGCTCGATCCCACTGTCATCCGTCTCGATCGCTGTCAACGTCTCCTTCAACTTCGCCACGTC
>JAGQPD010001049.1 GCA_020426865.1 Planctomycetales bacterium | reverse complement strand
CCGTCAGTATCTGGAGCAGCACATCGGTGGCAAGATTGACTTCCAGGTCTTCGAGACCGATTCGCCGTGGATGGGATTGAACGACGCACACAATGGCGCCTGGTCAACTTGGTTGCAGCAACAATGGCTGCAAGCTGGCCACACGGCCAAGGCGATTGGCGTGGCGTATAACACCAACGCCACCGTCTATGCCGACGGTGGCGTTCCCACGATTGTCTTCGGTCCCGGTTCAATCGCTCAAGCTCACACGCGCGACGAGTGGGTTTCCGTTGAGCAAATCGAATCGGCGGGCGTGCTGTTGCGCGAAGTCATGCGAAATCTCGCCGATGCTCCGCGTCGTACTTGACGACGCCCCGCTTGTGGAAGATCGCCGACTAGAATACGTCCAACACAAAGTGGTGACCGAAGTGGTACGGGCGAGCGGTCGGGTAATAGTTGTGCCACTTTTTGTTGTAGACCGGAATCCGCATTTCTGGCGGATAGCGATAGTACAGGCTATCGGCACTGCGATAGTATTCATTACCCCAGAAATTCTGCGGGTAATAGATGTAGGGATAGTGGTAAAAACGTTCCCAGTCTTGGGTGCCGTAGGTACCGCCCCAAGTTCGGCCATAGGCCTGTTCGGCAGCCTGAGTCGGACTGCTGGCTGCCGCAAGCCCCAGGGTCCATGCGGCTGCGACAAGAAAAAGACGACGAATCATCATGTGTTCCCCCCAGAACAAGACGAGCGTAAATGAGCCCAGCGGGAAGGGCTGTGTTTCGACGTGACGGAAGAGCCACGTCCGCTATTACGCATCGGTCGTCATCACAACCAGGATTGAGCGATTATCCGCCAAAATCGCTACGATCACGAATGCTGGCACCCATTCGGTTCCTGTCAGGAAAGCTGGGGTGACTTTGCGGCTATTCAGGCAGTTTTCCCCAGGCGACTTCGTCTTCCCATTGGTCCATCAGCGGCCAATCGACGGCACACGTGCCAAAGTCGGCCATGTGCAGGTAGCCCTTCAAGCGCGCAATGGTAGCATCCAGCTGCTGATCATCCTTGCGAAAGATCGGACCGTGGCTTGGCAGCAGCCAGCGGACATCACTGTCGCGAATCCGTTCCAGCGAGGCAATGAACGCTGGCAGATTGCTACCATGATGGGCATCGATCGCTCCAACACAACCATCGCGGTAGATGTTGTCGCCACTTATCAGAAGCTCACCCATCCGAAATGCCAATTGGCTATCTGTATGCCCGGGCGTATACCACACCTCCATATTAATGTCACCTATAGCAATCACATCGCCGTCGTTCACTTGCTGTTCCACGCTAACGGCCGGCATCGGCATATCGATGCCTTGCGCTTCGATTTTGGCAAACGACTTGATCGGATCGCCGCTTTCCAAGGTCGCTACGGCTTTTGGATGGGCCGTGACCGATGCCTTGAGTAGCTTCTTGGCCCGCGCCAAACCTTGGATGTGATCGACGTCGGCATGCGTGGCAATGAGAGTCTTGCATTTTGACAAGGGAAAATCGAGCTGCCGAATCAGCTCCACAAACTCGTCCACGGTATCGTCATAGCCGATATCGATCAGCAACCATTCGCTGCCGGAAAATATCAAATAGATATTGCAGCCCAGCACACGTCCAAGCTGGAAATTCAACTCAATGACTCCCGGAAAAACCGGTTTTCGCGACAACATGCCGTCCCCCTGATGCACTCGACTCGACGTGAACGAAAACGCTTTCGCCCATTTAGCGATTCTAAAGTCACAACGGCATTCGTTCAACCGACGCAGGGACTGGCCGAAGACGCGCGAAGCCCTTCCCGTGGTACTGGCAGCTGCCGCTAACCCTCATTCGCTTCCTTCTCTTTTTTCGCTTCGGTGGCGACGATACTCTGTAGCCCGTCACGATACGTGGGAAACCGCAGGACACCGGGGAGGGTATCACGAAGCAGTTGGTTGCGAATCCGTTTGTTACCGCGCGCACGTCGCGGAACATCCTCGTGAATGCCTCTCCCCTCGCTTTCGACAACGGGCGGGGCCACCAGCAGCGGCGCGGGAAGGCCCCACAATCGCGCGATGTAGTCGTAGTAGTCACGACGCTGCACCGGATGGCCATCGGAAACCAGCAGCAACGACGGCGGGCCCGGGCAGTCATCCACGCCCACCACAACTGCGGCAGCATCGTCGATATGGATGAGGTTCAAATAGCTTCCAGGATTGGTGGCGATCGATTGCCCGGTTTCCATTTCCCGTCGCCGGGGAATAC
>JAGQPD010001048.1 GCA_020426865.1 Planctomycetales bacterium | reverse complement strand
GTGGCTGTCGGAGTTGCCTGGTCATTGCAGGACCATCTGCCGTACATTGCCAGTCTTTATGAAATCACATTGCTGCAAGGTGCAAGTGAGATGGTACGGATCATCCTGCGGACAGCCGTTGTTGCGTCATTGCTATTGCTGTTTTTAGGGGTCGTCGACTTTTTCTGCCAACGGCATCGCTTCATACGGTCCCTGCGGATGACTCCCGAGGAAATTCGCGAGGAGCAGCGTGCGATGTACGGAGATCCACTGTTATCTCGCCAGCGACAGACCCAACATCGCGCATTGGTGCAAGCTCATTCCTGCTCCGGTCCATCCCCTGATCGGCAAGACGCCACATGAACGTCACCGCGTTCCTGTTGCTCAGACTGGTCGATCCCGGTGCGCCTCGCTTTTTACGATTCGGCTGCCCGTAGTAAGGGAGTCGATCCAAGAGGATTTTCATACACCGACTTCCATTTCCGGTAGCTGGATTAACGGTCCAACGCTGGCAAAGTTAAAATTCAACCTTGCCAGTCCTGGGTAACCGGCATAACGCATGGCCAGCAGCAATCGCTGGGGACCAACAAGTCCTTTACCATGGAACCAAATTTTCGTTGGGTCCAGAGTTTCGCGGCAAAAATAACAGCAGCGCCCACCATGGGTATAACGGCCCACCAATAGGTTGAGAAGGTTTTATCGAGCATAGTATACCTCCGTATGGTCCAGACGTGGAAAGTTTAGCCTCCACGGACGTCAGATGTCGTTGGAGACCGCGAGCTTTCGTGGACTTACACCCTAGCGGGAATGGTTCAGAACGGTCGTATCAGCAATAGCCATCCAGCCAATCGCACAACGTCGTCCATTCGATAATGAGAAGGGGGTGTCACGACGACGCTGATGTCGTTATCGTTATCGATGTCGAGTGTCATATCAGGGCCAAGCTTGACACAACCCATGGCTTGTTCATCTACAATGAACTGGCGGCAAGAGTACCCGTCGCCTAACGTGGCGATGCATCGATCAACACCGTTAACACAAGTTTCATGTCTGGAAAGAAGCGTTCCAACCGTCGCTCAAAGGCCCGAATCCGCGGCATACAGTGGGATGACGTACCAGGGCTGCAGCATGCCCGCGAACTTTGGATTGGTCGGCGTTACTCCCAGTCCTTGTCAATGTTTGCCGAAGCAGTTCGGCGTCATCCGGCCAACGTTATCGCATTAACGGATGCGGCGCGCGCATTCGGGAGTCGCTTTGAATTCGCTGAGGCGGAACGGTACCTCGAGCGATTGCTTGAGCTGGGCGGGCATCGCGCCGATGTCCTGCAGATGGTTGGCCAGAGTTACCGCATGATCCAGCGGCCGCAACGGGCGCGCGAAATGCTTCAGAAGGCCATTGCCTTGGATGAAAACCTGTTTCTGGCGCATCTGGAATTGGCGATGCTTTATGAGCGTTGTCATGGACTTGACGAGGCGGAGCGTATGGTCGAACAAGCGTTGCTCCTTCAACCAACGTCCGCCGAAGCACGATTCCTAACGGGGAGATTGCAGCGCCGAGCTGGCCAACTTGACCGCGCGATAGTCACCCTGCAAACCGTGGTCGACGACGAGATTGCTCATTGGGAAACTCGCGTTCGAAGCCTCTATGAACTCGGTCAACTCTATGACGAACGCGAAGAATACGACCGGGCAATTGAGGCCGTCACTGACGCCAAGCGCATTGCCGGACAACATGCTCAGACGCTCCGAAAACAAGCAGAACGAGAATACACCGATTTCTGCAGCTTGCTGGCGACTTTAACACCAGCCGACGTACAACGCTGGCGTGAATTGGCCGATCGCGAGCAACCGCAACGCGTTGCACTTCTCACAGGTGCTCCGCGATCCGGAACTACGTTGTTGGAGAAGGTCTTGGCCGCTCATCCCGATATTGTCACGTCCGATGAACAAGAGGCATTTGCGAAATTCATCTATCCTGCCATGCTGCAGCTTCCTGACGACCAGAGCTTGCAAGCATCGTCGCTGACCGACATTGAGACGCAGAATTGGACTGATCAACGGCACCGTTACTTGCGATATCTCGAAGGGGCGATGCAGGAGCCGATCGCCGGTAGAGTGTGCATCGATAAGAACCCTTCCACGATCCCGCTGATCCCCGGTATGCTCCGACTGTTTCCAGAAATGAAGTTAATTGTTGCGTTGCGAGATCCACGCGACGTCGTCGTAAGTTGTTTCATGCAACATCTGCCGCTGAACAGTGTCAGCGCCCAATTCCTTACTCTCCCGGGAGTCGTCGATCGAGTGATTCGCGACGCCGAAGGATGGTGGCGACTGCGAGCGATCATCGGCCAGGATTGGATGGAAGTACGTTATGAGGATCTCGTGAACGATTTGGAGGGGATGGTCCGCAAAACTCTAACGAGCCTTGACTTGAACTGGGATGAGAAGATCATGGACTATCGGCAGCGGCTTCGAAATGAGCCAGTTCGCTCGCCGACCTACGAGGCGGTTGCGAAGCCAATCTACCGCTCGTCGATCGGTCGCTGGCGGAATTACGAGCGTTACCTTGAACCGTTTCTGGATCGACTCAAGCCAATCATGACACAGGGAGGCTGGGATTAGCGTTGCTGGGATTAGCCACGCCGCGGGCGTTCGCCGTTGTTAAATCTCTCGTTCCGTTGGCAGAACAAACGGCGGCCGGTAGGAGCGTCGCAGCAGTTCGTTGGCCTGGGGACTGTTCAGGAGTTGCTCACGTTCGGGATCGACCACCAACGGTTCGCCAAATGATACTTTCACGTCATCATCAATCGCGTTTTCTTTGAAATGGTTCCTCAAACGATCAAAGCTCTGACGAAATGAATCAGGGAGTTCCATCGCGTCGAACCGTGCCTCGCACTCGGCGGCAGTCACCTGGGTCCCCAACCGATGCGAGATGTTTGCCAAGTGGCAGAGCGAACTGGAGTCATGCCCCTGGGTGATATCGGCATTGAGACGGGCGCGATCGTGCGCCCTGACGGCTTGCGTGAAATTCGCGAAGTGGTTTTCGTCATCGCCGGTAAATGTCTGAACGGGATTGCCCTCCAAGTCAAACCGTGTCGTCATGGCCACGTAACCATCGGATCCGTGAACAATCCAGCCGTCGTTCATGAATGGACTAAAACGTTCGGACGGCAATCCGCGAACCTCCTGAATCATGTGTTGATGTCCGAAACGGTGAAGGACAAGTTGTGTGTTTGGCGTTTCCCCGGCGTCGTCATATCCAAGTCGACCGCCAATGCTGAAAACGGAATCTCCTAGCCCGGAAACGCCCATCAGCCAACGGCAGACATCGGTATAGTGAATGTTGTTGTTTCCAATCTCCCCGTTACCGGTGGCCCACATCCAATGCCAATCGTAGTGGAGATTCGGTCGGGTAAGCGGATCAAGCGGGGCCGGGCCAGCCCACAGGTTGTAATCGACGTTCTCCGGAAGCGGATATCGACCTTTGGGTCCGATCGAGTTTCGCCGTTGGTAAATGATACTCCGGGCGAGGTGTACATCGCCCAATTTGCCAGCAGCGATGTACTCGGCGGCTGCTCGCAAAGCCCCCAGACTGCGTCGTTGCGTCCCGGTTTGGCACAATCGCCTGGTACGTTCAGCGACTTGAATGATCCGGCGTCCTTCTTCCACCGTGTGGCTGACAGGCTTTTCAACATACACATGCTTGCCAGACTGCATTGCCCAGATGGCGGCCAACGCGTGCCAGTGATTGGGCGCCGCGATGGATACGGTGTTGACAACGTCATCGTCGAAGATCCGTCGCAAATCGGTCACAACTTTGGGCCGTACCCCAGACGACGCTTCGAGATCGCCGGCCAGCGTCTCCGCCAATGCCACATCGGGATCGCAGACGTAGGCAACGACGACGCCCGCTTGCCTGGCAAACTCGCGCGCGTGGACTTTGCCGCGCGTTCGACATCCGATGACGGCATGTTGAATTTGATCGTTGGCCGAACGCTCTCCACCGGTGGTAGCCGGTTCATTCTGTTGGGACATCGCTGTAAGCGGGCTCATGGCGGCCAGCCCTGCAGCGATCATCGCTTCTTCCAAGAACTGTCGGCGCGTCGGTTTTAACATTGTGGCCCTCACGTACGTCCGCGGTTTTATGGCTCGATCAGCTGCATCGCCTGTTGCCGCGCGTTGGAGATCGTATCGGCGATGGAAACGGGACCGCCACCGTTTTGCTTACTGATATCGGCAGCGTCGAGGAAGGCAAACAACTCGACGGTCTCGCTCGAAGATACCGGTACCTCTCCGGTTACGAAGAATTTTGCGATCACTTCGCACAGTGGCCCGTATCCGCTCATGTTGTCAGCCGTCACTATTGAATCGGAGCCAAACGCGACGGCTCCAAATCCTCCTTTGTGGCGACGGATGCCACGATAGGTACCGACTCTCCCGTCCTTCCACACACCGGTGATGACATCGGTGTCTTCGGTGTGCGCCCGAGTGATGGATTCGCAACCGGTCCCCATCAATGCAAACAGGGCCTCGACACCGTGCACGCCATAGTTGTACATGTCGGGCAAGCCTTCTTGGTAGCTGCAGGGCCCCCACGTGACTGCCCCGACAATGTCACCAATCTGTTGATTCTGCTTGATAGCGGTCACGCCCGGCACGTATCGCAACGAGGAACTGGAAAAACACGGCACGTTCTTTCGCTTGGCCAATTCGAAAATGGCAATCACCTCTGCCAGCGAACCTGCCATCGGCTTGTCAATATACAGCGGCTTCCCCGCGTCGATCACCGGCCGCGCTTCCTGAAAATGGATTCGGCCATCCACGCTCTCTAACAACACAACATCGACACGCTGCAACAATTCCGCGATTGTGGGAACGATCTCAATCCCCATCTGGTGGAGGTCATTCGTAAATCCTTCCACACGGTTCTTGCTGGCGGGTAAGTCCGTTCCGCCGGGGTAGCCGGCAACGATCCGCACGCGTCCCAGATCGCCGGCGGCATCATCGGCATTGAACATCTTGGCAAACGCGGGGACATGCGAGGTATCGAGCCCAATCATGCCCGCCCGGATCACCCGCTGGTCCGCCGCGGATTGTGCAATTGCACCGCGTTGGAAGGCGACGACGAAGATCGGAAGCAACAGGATCGATGCATAGGCCAGATTGCAGTCCATGTCCAACATAGTCCGGGGCCTCATGACGCGGGAAACGAAGGCGAGGGGAGCACGTGGAATCGCCGATACGCGGCGTAACGATTGGAAAAACATCGGTCAGATCCATGTTGGGTGGGGGGAGGGACTCCTGGGCAATACGGTCTGCCGCCAGGGGCGAACACCATGGTAGCGTTGCCCGGTTCCGCCTGCAACCAACGGCGATTCTCCGCACTTGGACTGGTGTTCGTCGACCGTCGTAGGTATCCTGAAACCTGGGTACCGAAGCTACCTACTTGACCTCCCCCAGTCGTTGTCTCTCGAATGAGTCGCCTTCCAATATGGTCCCACCCCCAACCGGTTTTACGAACAATTCCCGCCGTAATTTTCTTCGTGCATCAGCGATTACAGGGGCCGTGCTCGGTTCCCCCGGGGCGCTAACCGGCCAGCAGACGCGGACGTCGACCGATAATCGGGGGCCGGCACGAAATGTGATTTTTATGGTCAGCGACGGCATGAACCACGGGGCGCTTTCCGCGGCCCAGCAGTATCATCGGCTGATCAGCGGCAGGGAAACCGAGTGGGTGAAGCTTTACCGTCAGCGACCTGTGGTAAGGTGCTTGGCGGAAACATGTTCGGCCAGCAGCATCGTGACCGATTCGGCGGCGGCCTCCAGTGCGTGGGGGGGCGGGATACGGATTAATAACGGCTCGATCAACGTGACACCTGACGGCCAACAGCGAGAACCGTTGCATAAAAAACTCCAACAGCGTGGTTGGGCAACCGGTTTAGTGACCACTGCCACGATCACGCACGCTACCCCGGCCGGCTTCGCTGCCAACGTTGATGCGCGCGGAGACGAAGAGGTGATCGCACAGCAGTACCTTGATCGTCGCGTGGACGTGCTGCTAGGGGGCGGGCAGAAGTTTTTTAGCGAGCGGATGCGGCAGGCATATCGGGAGGCAGCGTATGACGTCGTAACGTCGCGATCCGAATTACAGCAACAGGTGCACGACGATCGCAAGCGGCTGCTGGGGATTTTTTCTGATTCTCACATTCCTTACACAATTGATCGCGACAACGTCCCGGAAATTGCGGCTCACGTTCCCACGCTTTCTGAAATGACAAAGGTGGCCCTGGCCCGCCTACGCCACGCAAACAACGGGTTCTTTTTGTTGGTCGAGGGTGCCCGGATCGATCATGCGGGCCATGCCAACGATGCCGCGGCATCGTTACACGATCAGTTGGCGTTCGATGAAGCGATCGGAACCGTGTTGTCCTTCATCGACGCACATCCCGACACACTATTGATCATCACTACCGATCACGGCTGCGGCGGGATCCAGTTCAACGGTGTTACGATCGATGGTGCTTCGGGGGTTGCAGGAGGAACCTATAACGGTACGACGTCGATGTTTACGAAATTGCAGGGGTTTCGCCGATCGTTGGAGTGGCTGAAGCAAAACAACATCGATGGACTCAGTGGCGCGCCATTGCGCGATGCATTGCTCACGCACACAGGATTGGCGCTCACCGACGACCAGGTAAAGCGATCGCAGGGCCTGAAGTTATCGATCGCCAACGTGTTTCAGGAACACACCTCGGTAGGCTGGACGAGTGCCATGCACACCGGCGAGCTTGTCGAATTCTGCGCCTTGGGCCCAGGTGCAAATCTGTTCCCACCATTCCTTCGAAACTACGAAGTTCACCAGTTGCTGTTGCGAGCCTGGCAACTTGCTTAGCATAACTTCTTGGCTTGCTCATGGGAATTTTCTCAAAAACTGACCCGCGCCGACTCTTGCCGGGCAAAGGCAACAACACGCCCTAAATCAAGGCGTTGGGCTGATGTTGCCGCGAATCCATTTTCGGTTTCCGCGTTTCTACCCGAGTGAATTGCTTGTTTCCGGCGATCTGGGGCTCTATATTCGGTTCTCGAACAGCGGCCATTGGCACGAAGCTCAACCATCGCGTCGTTCCGATAACGAGCTTCGACCGTACGAGCACGATGAAAGACAGGAGCACGTGTATGTCATTTCTTCCAGACTTACGAAGGCGAGGAATCGCGCGACAATTCATACCTCTGGCATTCAGCATGTCGTTGACTCTGTCCTGTTCGGCACCGTCGATGGCTGGATTGGGCGACGCAATTGGCGTATGGCAGTTCGAGGACAATCTTGACAATTCGATTCCGGGTGGCTCACCGCTTGATGCGACGACGTTCTTGACCCCGGCTACGTTTACGACTGCGAGTATCGAAGGAGAAAACGCCACAGTGCTCAGCATGCCGGCATTTCAACCGGAAGAACGTTTGGTATTGACCAATCCGGTCGGAGCCAATGGTGGCGGTAATTTCACCAATGACTGGACGATTGCGATGGACGTATTCTTCCCGGGGCCGTTTGCCGCTTTCTCCAGCCTTATCCAAACCAATACGGAAAACGCGAACGACGTGGACGTATTCCTGCGAGGCGGCAATGGTGGCATCGACATCGGTGCGGCGACCGTGGGTGCGGGAACGTTTACTGCGGACGTATGGTACCGGCTTGTTGTATCGGGCAAAGGAGACCCAGCCAACAACCGCCAGGTAACAACCGCTTATGCAAATGGCGTTAAGCTGGGCACGGCGAACAACGGACTGGACGGTGCATTGTCGTTTGACCCCATCGTCAATTTGTTTTCCGACGAAAGTTCTGAAACGGCGCCAACTCTGGTAAATAGCCTGGCGTTTTGGGGAGAAGCGTTGTTAGATGCTGAAGTTGCGGCACTAGGTGGCCCCACGGCAGACGGGATTGACGTGAATATCACGGTCCCGGTGCTGAAAATAAAGGTCAATCGCGACAACGGCGAGATCACATTCGTCAACGATTCGGGAATTCCACTGCAACTACAGGGTTACTCAATCACCTCTTCCAGTGCGGCGTTGAATGCGAACGCCTGGACGTCCGTTTCCGCCACGGCCGACATGGATAGCGGTGGTAGCTTGGACACGGCACATCGATGGATTGCCTTCACTGCACCGGGAGGAAACGGCGACCTGAGCGAGGGAGTCCAAGGCATCGCGGACGTACCCGACGGCACGCAGTATAGTCTTGGAGTTGGTACGTGGACAAGTTATCCCACCGAGGACTTGACATTTGAGTTCATTGACGGCGCTGGAAATGTTGTCGGTGGCGTCGTGGAATTCGTCGGTAACGATGGAGCACCATTCAGGATTGGAGACCTGAATTTCGATGGAACAATCGACGGCACGGACTGGGAAGTGTACAGCGCCGGTCTTGGTGCGGAATTCCCGGGACGATCCCCGGCGATTTCCTATTCGCAA
>JAGQPD010001047.1 GCA_020426865.1 Planctomycetales bacterium | reverse complement strand
TGTCCCGCCAGTCGCGCGCATTACGAGCGACTGTGCCGGCCGAGGACGTATATCATTCGTACTACAAATACTACACGTTCATCCGTCCGGAAAAGTTGAGAAAAGGTTGGGATCGTGATCGAATCTGCCAGGAAGTTATCGCGGCGGGCGTGCCCTGTTTCAGCGGCTCCTGCAGCGAGATTTACCTCGAAAAAGCATTTCCGCCGGAGATGCGGCCCCTCCAGCCGTTGCCCGTGGCTCATGAGTTGGGAAAAAACAGCGTGATGTTGCTCGTGCATCCGACGTTGAGCGACGAATTTATCGAACACGCGGCAACGACATTGGCCGACGTTGTAGCTCGGGCCACGGAACCAACCGCCAACTGATTCGACGCGCAAGACGCGAGGAGAGATGTCATGGCTTCAGGGACGACGCCACTGCTACCAGCGTTTACCGTGATCGGGGCGATGAAGAGCGGCACGACGACGCTCTATCGCGACCTGCGTAGCCATCCACAGATTTGTGTGCCTGAAAAAGAAGTCAATATTCTAGCACAGCAACGTTCGGGTGACGAAATCGTTGCCGCCTATCAACGATTGTTTCAAGGGACACGTCCCTCGCTCGTACGCGGCGATATTTCGACCACCTACTCCATGCAGCCCATGCACATGGGGGTCCCGGAACGGGCGCGGGCCGTCTTGGGGGACGAACTGAAAATCATCTATATCGTTCGCCATCCCGTGATCCGTACGTTGAGCCATCATCGACATATGCACGCGTGGCACGGCCCGGATCGTATGAGTCATGATATCAATGCATGCATTCGCCAGCGTCCGGAGTTGATCGAATTCAGTTGCTACGGTCGGCAGCTTTCGGCCTGGAGTCGCGTGTTCGACCGCGCGCGGATCAAGGTCGTGATCTTCGAAGAATATATCGCTCGTCGCCGCGAAGTCATCGAGGATCTCTGCCAGTTTCTTGAGGTATCCTCCCCCGCGGCCAGCCTGAACTTTTCGGAGGCGTTCAACTGCAGTGATGACAAAAGAGTAATGAATACATTCTGGGCTGGAGTGTGGGATTCTCCATTGTACCAAAGCTGGATCCGCCCTATGATCCCGCTGGGCGTGAAGGACCGGATGCGCGAGATGTTGTTGCCAAAGGCACCGGCGCCACCAGCGCCCCCGTCGGACGATACCATGAGATCGATCGTCGATGCATTGCGCGATGATGCCGAGGAACTGGCAACGATGTTGCAGCGAACGACACCGATCTGGGAACTGGATCAGCCCCAGGCACGCCAGTGGAAAGCAGCCTAGTTTCCGGCCGTCGGTCGCAATGCGATCAACGGCCGACGAACGTGTACGAGCACGGAGCACGAGCTGCGAGCAGGAAGTGGCGTGATTCGAGTTCGAGAAGATTTGTATAAGCGTAAGGAGACAATCAGGATGAGACGCAGGGACTCGCGTCGAATTCCATTTACGTTTGACCCGGAATGGACGTCGCACAACCATACGAGGCGTCGGCGATATCGCTATGCAATCGCCGCTTCGCATCATGTTACGTGGTTTCTTGGAAAGCAGTTTCCGCACGCGTTCCCCTTGTTGTTTGTACTTGGATTTCCCAAGAGCGGAACATCGTGGGTATGTCAAATGGTTGCTGACTATCTTCGCGTGCCATTTCCGCAGAATTCGCTGCTGCCGATCGGTTTTCCCGCCGTTGTTCACGGTCATGAGCTCGTGACGTCGCGCTATCCGCGGGCGATCTATGTGCTGCGTGACGGACGGGACGCGATGGTATCGCTTTATTTTCACTATCTGGCAATGACCGAGAAGCGGCAACCGGGTGACGATGCGGCGGGCCAACCAGCGCGGCTGCCGTTTGCGAGTTTTGTCGAGCAGCAGCTGCGGCGACCATGGGGATCTCCCGCGAATTGGGGCGAGCACGCTCGGTCGTATTTTAATCACGCCGACACCAATTGTGCACTTATTCGTTACGAAGAGATGCTCAGCGACCCAGAGGATGCGTTGCAGCGCGTGTTGCGCGATGTGACGAACGAGGAATGTAATCCGCAGCGAGTGCGGGAAGCGGTGCAGCGATTCGCCTTTCAACAACAGTCCGGTCGGGCAACCGGCGAAGAGGACCGTAAATCGTATCTGCGAAAGGGACAAGCTGGTGATTGGGTGAACCATTTCTCCCCCGAAGCGGCCAAGGCGTTTGCACAGCACTGCGGCGATATGCTGATCGCCGCCGGATACGAACAGAATGACGGGTGGGTGCGACAGTTTTCGCGACGGATGGCTGCGTAGCTATCGACGGTGACGGAAGGAAAGGCATGGCGGCCAGACAACGCAGTATTGTGCGAATCACGTCGAATTACGTGCGACTCCTCACGTGCTTCGTGATGGGGTTGGTGCTTGTTCGCGTGCTGCTACAACTGGGCACCGATGCATTTGGGTTGATCGTCCTGTTAGGGGCCGGAACCGGCCTGGCCACAGCCCTGCGGGAGATCGTGCGTGCGAGCCTCATTCCCGAGCTTGGCGCGGCGTTCCACAGTGGCAGCGATTCGCGGTTTCGCGCTGCTTTTCAGACGGCACAAGTCATTTGCCTGGTCGCAGCATTGGCCACGTTCGTCGGTTTCGGTGTTCTTGCATGGACAATTCCTCGGTTGCAGATTCCCGCCACCCTGCAGAGCGCGGCCGGGTTCTTCTTGTGGTCCAAGGCAGTGCAAAGTTTCTTCACCGTCGCCTTGGCCCCGGCGTTTAACCTGTACGTAATCTCCGAACGGATGGTCGCCTTCAATGCCTGGACGGTCGTTGAGCGCGCCGGGGAACTGCTCGCCGCCCTGTCTGTGGTCCTGCTGTTTCCGCACGCCGAGGCAGCTCAGCAAGTTATGGCGTTTGGTCTGTACTCCAGCTTCTTCGGTTCGCTGTCACTGCTGCTGCCGGTCGCGATCATGATCGCCTCCGATGCGAGACTGCGGACGACGACATGGTTGGTAACTGGCCAGTCGCTGCGGACCATGCTGCACTCGGTCGGATGGAACTCCGTCGTCGTTGTCGCCATGAACATGTACACGCGAATGGACATGTTCATCATGAATTATCTCTTTGGCCTATTTGGCAACCTGGTCTTTGGCGTAGCCGTGCAGTTGACGTTTTACGTGCGACAATTGACGATGGGAATGGTAACGGGCGTGGACGCCGTAACGGCACGGCTGGCGGGGAATAACCCGGCAGCGATTCGAACGTTGTTGCATCAGTCGACGCGTTTGCAGTGCTTGCTGGTGTTTCCCGCAACGGTCGCCTTGCTGGTTTTGACGAAACCCTTGCTGCAACTGTGGGTTGGGCCGCGGTTGCAGTCGCCTGGCGAGCAACTGCCGGTGATCGCCGTGCTCGTTCGGATCCTCGTAATTGGTACTGCGGCGAGAAGTATCTCTGAAGGATGGATGCGGATCCTATCCGGGGCAGGGCACGTACGCACCTACGCACCGGCAGTGTTGCTGGGGGCAGTTTTCAATCCGGCATTCGCGCTGTTGCTGGTGAACTGGCTGCCGGAAGACCGACGCTACGCGGGACCCGCACTCGCGTTTACCGTCCTGTTGCTGGTGGTACACCTATTTTGGCTGCCCCAAATCGTTGCGCGGCATTTTCAGATTTCATTGCGAGAGACCGTCGCTCCGCTGCTGGCACCGCTGCTGGTTACCGCAGTCTCAAGTCTCTGCTTTCTGCCGTTGTTTATTGTCGGCCATGTTGCCATGAGCTCACTGCTAATGCTCAGCGGCGGTTATCTCTCTTGCTGCGTGGTGCTGTCGCTGATCTTTGTTCTCGACAGCCGCGAACGAAGTCGGCTTTGGAATGCAATGGGAGGGCGACACAGCACCGTGGAAGTCAGCAATCCAGACAAAACGGAACTGGTCGCTGCTGACGGTGTGCGACTGGACACGGCACACGGTCGACATGCACCAGCGGCGACCGCCGAACAATCGTCGCGAAAGGCAGTCGTCACCGTGCGAGGTTCGCGCCTCGCGCACCTTGGACATAGGGACAATCCCAGTGAAGACAACGCTCACAAAGGCACGACGCATGCACCAAAAACGTGATCTCTTCTTGCCACCCCTGCGAATGGTCAACAATTGGTTCTCCGAAACCGACTGGAAGAACCGGGCGCGTGCCAGTGCGCTGCGGTTTCGGAACGCACTGCCGCGAGAATTAATGGTGCGGGCCGGCGATACCGTTGTGCAAGTTGGCATGTGGCGCGAGCGTAATCTAAGGCGGCTGGCGCAGTGCGTGGGCTCTTCGGGCCAGGTTGTGTTGATCGAAGCCGACCAACATGTCGCCCAGAGAATGGCAAAATATTGTCATTCAATTGGTTTGCGTCAGGTGACCATTGTCAACAAAGGCGCGTGGCACGAACGCGGTACGTTGGAACTGAACGTGGGACAATCGGCAGCGAACAATCGGTTGGAGGCGGATGACGTGGTGATGTTAGGCGAAGTCAACACGAACGCTTTCGCGGGTGTGCGGACGATCGAGGTCGATACCGTTGACAATATCCTGGCCGAGTTGGGAATTGACCATGTCGATTATGTGGAAGTCTCCGTCAATGGTGTGGAGCGGCAGGTATTGCAGGGGATGCGACGAACGTTGTCGCAGGTGCGCCGCATATTTGTTGCCGGTTATGCACGGACGGAGCAAGGGACGCGCCCCACGAATGTTGTCGTGGCCGAAGCACTTGCCGACCGCGGGCTACAAACCTGCATTTCCTGTAAAACACCCCCACGTCAAGCGAGATTCGACCCCGAAGCAGCTCGCCAATGGGGGCACCAGGATGGACATGTGTTTGCGTGGCGGAAAGCCGCATAGGATTCGGCGCGTTGTCGGCGAACGTTGGTCGGTCAGTAGGTTGAAGAACGGTTTGGGATTGTGATGCGGGGAATAAGACATCTGTTTGTTAGCGCCGTGCTGCGGGCCGCGGCGTCCGGTTCGACCATCATGCCCTCGCTGGCCGTCGAGCTGATTGCCAGGTCCAGCGGGTGGGTCGCTGGTACACTATTGCAACGCAATGCGTTCGGCGTTGAACGCCGATGTCGCGGATTCATGCGATCGCATCGTTGGCGAACCTCCGGCTTGCAGCTCGATCGCGGCGTCCAGATTGAGTGTCCCGGAAATCTGCAGTTGGGTGAGAATGTCACACTATTTGGCGGAACCCATCTGGTCGCCGGCCGTAGCGGCCAGATCGCAGTTGGCGACCACACGCATATTGGACGCAATTGCGTTATCTCTGGGCTCGGAGGAATCACCATTGGCGGCGGATGTTCGATCTCGTCGCTGGTCAGCATCTACAGTGTGTCGAATCACTACCATCACGATCCACAACTTCCCATCGTGGACAACGGCGTGCATTACGGGCCAGTGCAGATCGGAAACGATGTATGGATCGGAACTGGGGCCGCCATCCTCCCGGGCGTAACGATTGGCGACCACGCCGTCGTCGGGGCGGGCGCGGTCGTGAACCGGGATGTGCCTCCATGGATGGTCGTCGTGGGTGTACCGGCGCGGATCCTGAAAGACCGTCGAGAATCGCAGCGTCCTTCGTCGTTGCTGCCCGCATCCCACGACAAAGCGACTCACCGCCGCTCCGCATAGGTATATGTACATATGTATATTAATGTAGCGAGGCCGAATGCGTGGTTGCGGTGGGGGCGCGCGGGAGTCCGGCGCGGCGTGGTCGAGATGATGGCGGCGTATGGCCAGTGGCAAGGTGGTTTGGAGCGAGTTGCCGGGGTCCCGCGACTGCAGATCCTGTTGCTGCACGACGTGCGGCGAGAAGAGGAGTCTGGTTTTAGCGAGTTACTTCGCCATTTGCAGCGGCACTACGAGTTTGTCGGTTATTCGGAGGCGCTGAGGCGCGTGCACGACGACCGTATCGACCGGCCATTGATGGCGTTCAGCTTTGATGACGGGATAAAGTCGTGTGCCAGGGCAGCGGAGATCATGGAGCGATTTGGTGCCGTTGGTTGCTTTTTTGTCTGCACATCGATGTTGAATCACCCGAGTGCGGCGGTGCGTGCGGAATTCTGTCGGCAGCAGCTTTGGACGCCGACGGTTGAATTTCTGAATTGGGATCAACTGGAATCGTTGCGCGCCAGAGGGCACGAAATTGGCAACCATACGAGCGGGCACCTACGGCTGTCGATGCTAGGTGAGCAGCAAATGATTGACGAGATCGGCGAGGCGCATTGGCAGTTGCGTTCTCGGTTGGGTCATTGTGACCATTTTGCCTGGCCTTACGGTCAGGATCGTGACTTCACACCGGCGGCAGGGCGGTTTGTGGAGCAGCTGGGGTATCGATCATGTGCCTCGGGGGTGCGAGGTGCGGTGACAGCGGTCGCAGCCGGACAGACGGTAGAAGGATCAGGCATGATTTATTTGCGGCGTGAGTCGGTGGAGGCGGGCTGGCCGCTTCGGCACATAGACCACTTCCTTGTCCGCAGCGCGTGGCCGACGAACGCACGGCGAGCAGCGTGACGATGTGGGTCGTCGAATAGGGTATTCAGAGCGAGACAATAGAGCGTCATGGCCAGTCGACAATCTC
>JAGQPD010001046.1 GCA_020426865.1 Planctomycetales bacterium | reverse complement strand
ACGATGGGCTCAGCACTGGCTGGACATCGTCCGATTTGGCGAATCGACCGGGTTTGAAGTAAACCGCGACCGCGAGAATGCATACTTCTATCGCGACTACGTGATTGACGCCCTCAATGCCGACAAATCGTACCGTGACTTCGTGATCGAACAGCTCGCAGGTGACGCAATCGGCGTCGATGCCGCGACTGGGTTCCTGGTTGCCGGCCCCAGCGATCTCGTGAAGAGCCCTGACATAAATCTGACATTGATGCAACGCGAGGACGAGCTCGCCGATTTTGTCAATACCACAGGCACTGCCTTCCTTGGGCTCACCGTCGGTTGTGCTCGCTGCCACAATCACAAATTCGACCCGATCATTCAAAAAGACTATTACGCTCTTCAGGCGGTTTTTGCCGGCGTGCAGCACGGCGAGCGTGCCTTACGTGAACGCGTGTCCGACGCGACACGCAACCGTATTGCAGATCTTGAACATGAGTTGCACGTCGCCGAAACTGCTTGGGAAAGCCGAAGACGGCTTGCGGAATCCGCGACCATTCCCGCCGTAGCAGAAGACGAACTGTTGCCCCCGGTCAACCCGCGTTCGAACGTCGAGGAATTCGATCCCGTGGCTGCCAAGTTTGTTCGATTTGCGATCCGAGCCACGACGGCATCCGAACCGTGTATTGATGAGTTGGAGATTTTTTCTGCCGATGGTCGCAACGTCGCTCTCGCGTCCTCTGGTGCTGTCCCCTCAGCATCGGGTACGTTGCCCAACTACGACATCCACAGACTCGAACATGTCAATGATGGACGCTTCGGTAACTCACATAGCTGGATCTCCAATACCAACGGTACCGGTTGGGTGCAGATCGAATTTCCTCAAGTCGAAGAGATATGTCGCATCGGTTGGGGACGAGATCGCGAAGGAGTATTCAGTGATCGATTGGCGACCGACTACATGATCGACGTGGCCGTTACACTGGGCCAATGGCAGACTGTGGCGTCTTCAGCAAAACGTCAGCCATACCAGCAGCAATCGCCTTCGGAGGACGCATTCATCGCAAGTCTGTCCGGCGAAGAAGCGATCGGCGCGCGTCGAGCCTACGACGAACTGAAGCAACTGCGTGAACAACTACAAATTGCCAAGGGCGAGCTTCCCGTGGGCTACGTCGGCACGTTCACCGACCCACCCAAGATTCGTCGGTTGTACCGCGGTGACCCGCTGGCGCCTCGCGAAGAGGTCGGTCCCGACGCACTCAGCGTCATTGGCACCTTGGAGCTACCTGAAAACGCCTCCGACCAGGAGCGACGGTTGGCACTGGCGAAATGGATTGCCAGCCCCTCCAATCCGTTGACCGCGCGGGTCATAGTCAATCGAGTGTGGCATTATCATTTTGGCACGGGCATCGTGGCGACCCCCAGTGACTTTGGCCGTAACGGTGCTCCACCATCTCACCCGGAATTACTCGACTATCTAGCGTCGCAGTTCATTGCCAATGGGTGGTCGTTGAAGTGGCTGCACCGCGAGATACTTTCGTCGCATACCTATCAGCAATCCGGCACGCCAAGGTCGGATGCCATGCGGAAGGACGCCGGGTGTCGGCTGTTATGGCGGTTCCCGCCTCGACGGTTGGAGGCCGAAGCGATTCGCGATTGCGTATTGTTCGCGACAGGTGCCCTGAACTTGAAAGCAGGTGGCCCCGGGTTTTCGTTGTTTCGAATTGACCACGAAAACGTGCACCACTATTTCCCATTGGAGGAATTCGGTCCAAACGAGTTTAGACGCATGATCTACGCGCTTAAGATTCGCCAAGAGCGCGACGATGTTTTTGGCGTCTTCGATTGCCCTGACGGCGGCCAGGTCATGCCCAACCGTAGTCGATCGACGACGCCGTTGCAGGCCCTGAATCTGCTCAATAGTCCCTTCATGCTGCAACAGTCATCGTTGCTGGCTGATCGGATCCGCAACGAAGCCGAAGTCGACGATCTCCCACGGCAAGTGCAACGAGCATTCCGTTGCACATTGCTGCGTAATCCTGACCCGGACGAGTCATTGACTGCCGCAGAGTTATGTCAGCAGCACGGGTTGGATGCGTTGTGTCGGGCGTTGTTGAATTCCAACGAGTTTTTGTTTCTACCCTAAGAAAGTCGAGCGACGACGATGCGAGCAAACTTGCGTTACGTGCTGGACAGACGCCACTTTCTGGCTCACACGGCCGGTGGACTCACCGGCATTGCTCTGACACACACGTTAGCGAATAACGGTCTATTGGCCGAGGGCAGACCAACGCCGCTGCGGCCCCAGATCGATCCCCAGCGTCCCAATCACGCCCGCGATTCCCACTTCGCCGCGAAGGCGAAGAACGTGTTGGTCATCTTCTGTGCTGGGGCCTGCAGCCACTTGGATACATGGGACTACAAGCCCGAGTTGGTGAGGTTACACGATCAGCCGATGCCGGGCAACGAAAAGATTATCACGTTTCAAGGCGAACAGGGAACGTTGCAGAAAAGTCCTTGGGAGTTCCAGCCACGAGGCGAAAGCGGCAAGATGATCTCCACCCTGGTCGATCACATGGGCCAACACGCCGACGATATGTGTTTTATTCATTCGCTGACCGGTAAGACAAACACGCACGGGCCGGGTGAAAACTATATGTCGACCGGTTTCACGCTGGACGGATTCCCCAGCATCGGCGCGTGGGTTTCGTACGCATTGGGGACAGAGAATGAAGATCTGCCCGCGTTCGTCGCCATACCCGACCCGCGAGGGACACCGCAATCCAGTGTCAACAACTGGGGTGCCGGATTTTTACCGGCGGTGTTTCAAGGTACTGACTTCAACGCCGCCAATCCGATCAGGAATCTATCGCGACCACCGTCGATTCCGCAGGATGAAGATGTCGCGACACGGACATTTCTCAGGCAGTTAAACGAACACCACTTGGAGCAATATCAAGGCGACAGTGAATTGGCAGCCCGCATCGCCAGTTACGAACTGGCGGCGAAGATGCAGCTCAGTGTCCCGGCAATTTGCGATCTGTCGAAGGAGCCCCAGCACATCTTGCGCGCCTACGGTGCCGACGACACCGAAAATAATTTGAAAGCATCGTTTGCCCGAAACTGCATCCTCGCTCGACAGTTGATTGAAAACGGCGTACGGTTCGTCCAGCTGTTCAACGGGGCCTATCAGACAGGTGGCGAGGGAACGAGTAACTGGGATGGGCATAAGATGTTGCACAAGCAGTACCAGGTGCACGGGCCGATCCTGGACCAGCCAGCCGCCGCCCTAATTGCCGATTTGAGGCAACGCGGCCTGCTGTCCGATACGTTGGTGGTATGGTGCACCGAATTCGGTCGCATGCCGTTCTTTCAAAAAGGTGCCAAGGGTCGCGATCACAACCCCGACGGATTCAC